>JAICPY010000021.1 GCA_025929585.1 Steroidobacter sp. | reverse complement strand
GCGGCGATGCTGGGTTCGGCCGCGGTGTTCGGAGCCACCCCGCTTGCGCTCGGCGTGCCCGCGGGTGCCCTCGTTGCGCTGCTCACAGACGGCATTTTTCGCCCGGCGTCCAATACGCTGTATCCGACCATCTCGCATGGTCCGCGCAATGCTCGAACTGTCGCTCTAACGTTCGACGATGGACCGGACGCGACGATCACGCCTCGGGTGCTCGACATCCTAGGAGAGCATGGGGCACGCGCCACCTTCTTCATGATCGGACGGAACCTCGAGCGATCCATAGGGATTGGCGAACGCGCGATCCGGGAAGGACACCAGATCGGCAATCACTCTTGGAAGCACGGCTATTTTCAGCATGCGTCCTCGGTTCGTGCCCAGCTTGCGGATATGGAACGAAGTGAAGAGCTGATTCGCGGCATTACGGGCCAAACCATGCGTTCTGTCTATCGCTGCCCCGTGGGCTTGAAGAGCCCGAGGTTCGCTCGTGTTGCTCACCTGCTTTCTCTGGAGGTCATCGCCTGGTCCGTGCATAGCCGCGATACGATCGATCAGAACCCCGAACGGATCGCGCGCCGTGTGCTGAGCCGCGTTCAGCCCGGCGATATCGTCCTCATGCATGATGGCCACCAAAGCCAAGGTTCATCGCGAACCAGCGCTCTCAGGGCTTTGCCGCGAGTGCTCGAAGGACTCAAGGAGCGAAATCTCCAGCCGGTTACGCTCGACGAGATGCTCGGCTAGCTGCCCACATCGCAACGGTTGCGGATTAAGTTATCCCCACCTGCGGCGGCTCCAGCAGCGGCGCGCTCGAAAACCGAACGTTATCAGGCGATACTCTTGCGAGTTGGCGGTCTAACCCCTAAGGTTGCGCCCGCGGTAGGGGAAATGAGAGAAGCACCGGCTCGCCGCGTTGCCCGCGCGAGCCAAACGCTGAAGTAGAACAACGCCCTAAGTCCTGAGCACTCAATTCGCGACCCGCCATGGATCGCGTGGTGGAGTGCGGAACGCGGCAATCAACAGGTAGCACAGCACATGCAAAACGCGTCCATGTCCGGCCTCGATTGGTCGATCATCTTCCTGTATTTCGCTCTGATCGGTTTTCTCGCCTGGTACTACGGTAGAAAACAAAAAGACAGCGTCGATTACTTCCTGGCCGGGCGAAATGCTGGTTTCGTCGCCGTCGGTGCTTCCATCTTCACCTCGAACATCGGCTCGGAACACATCGTCGGTCTCGCGGGTCAAGGCGCCTCCACCGGCATGGCGATGGCGCACTGGGAACTGCACGCCTGGATCCTGATCCTGCTGGCCGGTTTCTTCGTGCCGTTCTATTACAAGTCCGGTGTCCAAACGATCCCTGAGTTCCTCGAGCGCCGCTTCAATGCGCGTGCAAGAACGATCTTGTCCGTCGTCTCACTGGTCGCCTATATCTTCACGAAAGTTAGCGTAACGGTGTTCGCCGGCGCGATCGTTTTCCAAGCACTGCTGCCCGACACGTTTGGCTCTCGAGACAACGCGTTCTGGGTCGGCGCATTCACGACAGTCATCTTGACCGGCATCTACACCGTCTTCGGCGGCATGCGCGCCATCATGGCGACGGCTACCCCGCAGGCCATCATCATCTTGATCGGTTCGTTCATCATCACGTTCATGGGCCTGACGAAGTTGGGGGATGGTGCCGGCGCCGTCGCGGGTTGGAATGAATTGATCGCCACTGCTAAAACGAATAAGGACGCCTTTTCGTTGTGGCGTCCTTTGAGCGATCCGAATTTCCCCTGGCTGGGCGTCATGATCGCATCGCCCATCATTGGCATCTGGTACTGGTGTACCGATCAATACATCGTGCAGCGTGCGCTATCCGCTAAAGATCTGGCGACCGCACGCCGCGGCGCGCTATTTGGTGGCCTGTTGAAAGTCTGGCCGGTGATGATCTTCTTGGTGCCCGGCATGATCGGTTGGGCCTTGCATCAGAAAGGCTTGATCCAACTTCCGATGAAGATGGTCGACGGCGTATCCACCATCGACGGCGACACCGTGTTCCCCACACTGGTCACCACATTGCTACCTTCTGGCTTACGTGGACTGATCGTTGCTTGCTTGCTGGCAGCGTTAATGAGCTCGCTGGCCTCGCTGTTCAATTCGAGTGCCTCGCTGTTCACCGTAGACATCTACGAGAAGCTGCGGCCGGGTAAATCGGAGCGGCATTTGCTCAACGTCGGCCGCGTTGCCACAACGGCCGTCGTCGTGTTGGGCATGCTTTGGATCCCAGTGATGAAGGTGATTTCCGGGGGCGGTCTCTATCAGTATCTGCAGAGCGTGCAGGGCTATCTCGCACCGCCAATCACGGCCGTGTTCTTACTGGGGCTCTTCTGGAAGCGCATCAACTCCCAGGGAGCGGTATGGGCACTGGCCGGCGGCTTTATCCTTGGAATGTTCAAGCTCACCTGCCAGGCATTCTTCGGCACGGGCAAAATCGAAAATCCCGCATTCCTGGCCGCAGTCGGCGATTTCAACTTCCTATACGCAACAGGTGTACTGTTCTTGATCAGCATCGGCCTGTTGATCCTTGGGTCATTGACCAGCGAACCGCCTCCCAAAGAGAAGACCGATGGTCTGACCTACAGCTCGATCAAAGCCGTCGCGGGCGAAGAGATCGCCAGCAGCTGGGACCTAGGCAACAAAATCTTGGCAGGCACGATTCTCGTGCTAGTGCTAGGCATCTACCTGTACTTCAGCTTCTGGCTGGAATGATCCCGCCCGCATCAGGAACTTAGAACCAAAGGGGGCTGCACATTGCAGCTCCCTTTTTTGTGCTACGAATCAACAAGACGAGCGTCCGCCCGAAGGACTCGTGTAGTTCTCGGCCAGCTGGCGCTACTGGATCGAGGTTCGCGTGATTCCATTGGAGTTCATTTTCTTCGGTCTAACTCTGGCTGGCGTGGCGCTCTTCCATAAGCACACGTTGCTGATCGCCCTCCTTGGGCTCGCGACGCTCGTGCTGTACAAGCTGTTTGGACCGGGATTTGCCGCTGGCCCCGGTTTGGGTGGATTGCTCAGTCACTTCGCGCACGAGTGGAGCACGTTCGCAAACCTGCTGTGCTTGTTACTCGGCTTCGCGCTACTCGCGCGGCACTTCGAAGAAAGCCGTGTTCCGCTGCTACTACCACGCTATCTACCGGACAACTGGACAGGCTGTTTGGCACTGCTGGTCATCGTGTTCGTCATCTCGAGCTTCTTGGACAACATCGCGGCGGCGCTGATTGGTGGCGCAATGGCACACTCGTTGTTTCGCGGCCGCGTTCACATCGGCTATCTAGCCGCGCTCGTGGCAGCCTCTAATGCCGGCGGGTCTGGCAGCGTCATCGGCGATACGACGACGACGATGATGTGGATAGAAGGCATTGCTCCATTCGAAGTCTTTCACGCTTATGTTGCAGCGACCGTCGCTCTCGTGGTTTTCGGTATTCCCGCTTCCTTTCAGCAGGACCGCTACTCGCGCATCATGAAGGATCCGCCGTCCCAGTTGGAGGTCGACTGGAGTCGGTTGGGTTTGGTTGCTTTCGTGCTTGTGTGCGCGGTTACGACCAACGTTGTCGTGAACAACTTTTTTCCCGAACAGGCTGATGCATTTCCATTCATCGGCGTCGCGGTTGCGCTCGCGTTGGTCGTATCTATTCCTTGGCGCAGTCCCGATTGGTCCGTTGTGCCGGGCGCATTCAAGAGCAGCTTATTTTTACTCTCGCTCGTAGGTTGCGCCTCTCTGATGCCTGTTCATGCGCTGCCGGCTGCCTCCTGGCAAAGCGCATTCGGATTGGGATTTCTTTCTTCCGTGTTCGACAATATTCCTCTGACCGCACTCGCTCTCAGGCAAGGTGGCTACGACTGGGGCTTTCTTGCTTATGCTGTCGGCTTCGGCGGATCGATGCTGTGGTTCGGCTCTTCCGCCGGCGTCGCTCTTTCCTCTCTCTACCCGGAAGCCAAGTCCACGGGCCGTTGGCTGAAGCATGGCTGGCATGTTGCGCTCGCCTATGTGATCGGATTCTTGGCTTTGCTCTTCATCCTTGGGTGGCACCCCCAGGGATAGCGGCGGACGGCGTGCGAACCTGCTCGCCTTCTGGCCGTCAACAGTCAATGCTCAACGAAAAAAAGGCCGGACTGATCTCTCAGCCCGGCCTTTTAACGTCATTTCAGAGTCGAATTAGACGAATCGATTGACCAGGTTCTCCAGGTATTCCTGACGGCCTGATTGCGGCTTCGGGTTGACGTTGTTCTGCACGGCTGCATCGGAGATCGTAGCCAGTGTTGCGTCCTTCGCGAAGATCTTCTGACCGAGCTCGCCGTTCCATTTCGCGTAGCGTTGCTCGACGAACTTGTCGATCCCGCCGTGCTCGATGAGCTTCGCCGCTGACAGCAGTGTGCGCGCAAGCAAATCGAGACCGCCGACGTGACCATGGAACATGTCGACCGGGTCGATGCTCTGGCGGCGCACCTTCGCATCGAAGTTAAAGCCACCGGTCGTAAAGCCGCCAGCCTTGAGGATGCGGTACATCGCCAGTGTCATGTCGAGCGGATCGTTGTGGAATTGATCCGTATCCCAGCCGTTCTGCGGATCGCCGCGGTTGATGTCGATCGAACCGAAGATGCCGAGCGCATCGGCCATTGCGATCTCGTGATCGAAGCTGTGACCGGCCAGCGTCGCGTGATTCGCTTCGATGTTGACCTTCACTTCGTTCTCGAGGCCGTTCTTCTTCAAGAAGCCGTACACCGTCGCGGTATCGAAGTCGTATTGATGCTTGGTGGGCTCGTGCGGCTTTGGCTCGATCAGAATCGTGCCCTTGAAACCGATCTTGTGCTTGTAATCGACCACAAGCTGCAAGAAGCGCCCGAAGTTTTCCAGCTCGCGCTTCAAATTCGTGTTGAGCAGCGAGTCATAACCTTCGCGGCCGCCCCACAGCACATAGTTCGCACCGCCAAGACGCTTCGTCGCATCCATCATGTGACGCACCTGCGTGGCTGCGAATGCCCAGACTTCCGGATCCGGATTCGTCGAAGCACCCCCCATATAACGCGGATGGGAGAACAGGTTCGCGGTACCCCACAACAATTTGACGCCTGTTTCGGCCTGCTTACGCTCTAGGCGGTCAACGGTGGCCGCGAGATTCTGCACGTGCTCTTTGATGTTCGTCGCGACGGGCATCGCATCGACATCGTGGAAGCAGTAGAACGGCGCTCCCATGCGAGTGAAGAAGTCGAAGGCTGCGTCCATCTTCGCCCACGCGGCTTCCTGATTCATTGCACCTTGGTTCCAGGGCCGTGCAAAGGTCCCCGCACCGAAGATGTCGAGGCCGTCCCAGGCAAAGGAATGCCAGTAGCAGATTGCTGGGCGGAGATGCTCCTCCATGCGCTTGCCGAGCACGACGCGGTCTTTGTCGTAGTAACGGTAAGCAAGCGGATTTTCGGACTCGGGCCCTTCGTACCGAATGGGCTCGACGCCGCCGAAATAAGACGTCGTCTGTTGAATAGACACTGCACTCGACATGGTCACTCTCCTCGAAAACGCGCGCGAAGATCTTGATAAAGCTTTGAAAATAAATGTCTTTTCGGCGCTAGTTGGTCGATATCTCTCTGGTTCGGTTCTATTACAACGCGCACGGGCGGTGGACGGCACACATCCTCCGCCGCTTCGCCCGTCTTGGCTAGTCGGGCAAGCCTTGCTGCGCCGTAGGCGGGTCCCACCTCAGAACCGTCGCGGTAGATGAGGGGTCGCCCTAACGCCGCTGCCAACACTCCTCCCCACCACATCGAACGAGCACCACCACCGATTACCGAAATCTTTTCGATCGTGGCGCCTGCTTCTATGAGCACATCCAACCCATCCGCAAACGCGTAAGCAACGCCTTCGAGAACAGCCTGACCGACTGCGCTCGCATCGGTGTCATGGGACATGCCGAACAGCACGCCCCGCGCTTGCGGATCATTGTGCGGTGTGCGCTCGCCCGACAAATACGGCAGAAAAATCTCCGGTCCATCCAAACGCCCGCGCGCTTCGACTTTGCCCAACAACTCAGCGGCGTCCGCCGCGCCGGTCAGCTTCACGGCCCAGTCGACGCAGCTTGCTGCGCTCAGCATCACGCTCATCTGATGCCAACGACCAGGCAAGCAATGGCAGAACGCATGCACAGCGCGTTCGGGATTGGGCAAGAACTTCGGCGTAGCAAGAAAGAGCACGCCGGAAGTACCTAGAGATAAGAATGCATCGCCTGGATTGATTACACCGATACCAGCCGCACCCGCAGCATTGTCGCCACCGCCTCCCGCTACGGGCACTCGCGACATTCCCCAAGCATCTGCTACTTCGCTCAGCAACGTGCCGGTCGCATCCGAACCTTCATACAAGCGAGGCATGTGCGATTCTTTGAGGCCGGTTGCCGCAAGCATTTCGGGAGACCAGCGACGTTTCTCGACATCGACCCAAAGTGTGCCCGCTGCATCGGACGCGTCGCTCGCCTTTTCACCGGTCATCAGCAAACGCACGTAATCCTTGGGCAAGAGCACCGTGCGCGTCTTGGCAAATATGGAGGGCTCGTTCTGACGCACCCACAGCAACTTCGGCGCAGTGAATCCAGGCATTGCGATGTTGCCTGTGATCGCTCTGCTCCTGGGCTCCGCTTTTTCGAGATCTAGGCACTGCTTCTCGCTACGTCCATCGTTCCAAAGAATCGCCGGACGCAGTGGCTTGTCTTTTTCATCGAGCAGGGTCGCACCATGCATCTGGCCGCTCAACCCGACTGCGCGCACGCTCGCTCGCGCCTTCGCCGAGAGCGCTTTGACGGCGGTGTTGGTGGCGGACCACCAGTCGGCCGGATCCTGCTCGGACCAACTCGCTTGCGGACGCGAGACATTCAATGGTGCTGAGGCTTGCTCAACTACGGCATCGGCATCATCGGCGATCACCGCCTTTACGCTCGACGTTCCGATATCTATGCCTAGATACATCGCCCCTCGCCTTCTTAATGTCTCAAAGATTGAGCGACTCGAGCCACGCCACCCGCGCTGGCGGGCGTGCCCGAGCCAACAGTGAGTACGGTAGATTTCAAGTCGACAGAATTCGGCCCGACAAGAATCTCGAACTCACCGGGCTCCACCGTGCGCTTCATATTGGCGTCCCAGAAACTCAGTGCTTCCGGACCGACCTTGAACACCGCGGTCTTCATCTCGCCCGGCGCCAGCGTCAAACGCTGAAACCCTTTTAGCTCGATCACTGGCCTCGTTACTGAGCTAACAGTGTCGCGAATGTACAGTTGTACGACCTCATCCCCCGCGCGTTGACCGGTATTGCGAACATTCACGGACACCTCAACAGAATCATCTGCGCCGATCCTGCTCGCCGCTAGCCGTGGCGCACTGATCTCGAATGTCGTGTAGCTCAGTCCGAACCCGAACGGAAACAAGGGCTCTGTCGTATCGAATAAATACCCGCGCCGCGCGCTGGGCTTGCGATTGTAGAACATCGGGAGTTGGCCTGCGGAGCGCGCGATCGTTACCGGAAGCTTACCGCCCGGATTCGCATCGCCGACCAGAATGTCCGCCATGGCAAACCCGCCTTCTTGGCCCAAGTACCAACCTTCGATCAATGCATTCGCGCGTTGAGCAATCGTGTTGACTGCCAACGGGCGTCCGTTCAGCAGTATCACCACAGTGGGCTTGCCCAAAGAAAAGATGGCCTCGGCAAGCACGTTCTGATCGCCCGGCAAATCCAAGCTTGCGCGGTCGCCCAAATGATCCGGCGCCCAAGCTTCCCGGCTGGTCTGCTCCGTATCGCCGAGCACGAGCACGATGGTGTCGGCGACGGAAGCAAGCTCCACCGCAGCGGCGATCCGCTGCCCGTTCTCGCCCGGGTCAGCAAGCTTCACTTCGTCAGCCCACCAATCATCGCTCTCGGTGATGCGCGCGCCTTCCGCATGAACGATTTTGACGGCGTTGCCGAGCTTCGATTTCAGACCGTCGAGCACGCTGATTGCTCGACGCGGCTCGCCAGAATATCCACCGAGCCGCGGGACCGCCGCATTCGGTCCTATGACCGCGAGCGTACCGATGCGAGCTTTGTTCAATGGCAGCAGACCATCGTTCTTCAACAGCACAACCGAGCGTCGCGCCGCGTGCAGCGCAAGCGCGCGCGCTTCTGCATTGTCGGTCAGTCTTTCCGCGGCTCTTGCATTGGCGAACGGTTCTTCGAATAAGCCCGCCAAGAATTTCAGCTCCAAGGCACGACGTACCGCGATGTCGATCTCTTGCTCCGAGACTCGATTCGCTCGCACCGACTCCACCAAGGTTCGAAAAGCAATACCATCGGGCATGTCCATGTCGACTCCGGCGCGAAGCGCACGGATCGCCGCATCCGAATGGTTGGCCGCAATGTGATGCAGATCTGCGAGCTGCTCGATCGCGTTGTAGTCGCTGACCACTGCGCCTTTGTAGCCCCACTCGCCTCTGAGCACGTCGGTTAGCAGCCACCGGTTGGCGTGCGAAGGCACGCCATCGATCTCGTTATACGAGGGCATGACAGCGCGTACCTGCGTGCGCTTCACCACCTGCTCGAACGGGGGAAAGAAGCTCTCGCGAAGCACTCGCTCGGAGATATTTGCAGGGCCTACGTTGGTCCCGCTTTCCGGCTGCCCGTGACCCGTCATGTGTTTCAGCGTCGCGAATACTTTGCCGGGACCTAAGGGTAAGGAATCGCCTTGAAAGCCTGTCACCGCAGCCACGCCGAGCTCCGATACCAGATATGGATCCTCGCCAAAGGTTTCTTCGATGCGACCCCAACGCGGATCGCGAGCGACATCCACAACGGGTGCGAGCACCAGGTGCACACCTCGCGCGCGAATTTCGCGAGCGACAATGTTGTAGACCTGGCGAACTAAAGAGGCATCCCAAGAGCTCGCGAGCGCAATGGCTTGAGGAAAGCTCGTTGCCTGATGGGCTTGATAGCCGTGCAATCCTTCCTCGTGAAACAGCACAGGAATGCCGAGCCGAGTTTTCTCCAGCGCATGACGCTGAACCGCATTCACCAACTCGACTGTCTTGCGGACGCCAAACGCATCGGGCGCACGCGGATTAGAAGCCCTACCATCGGAAGGACGTCCTAGCTGGCCGATGCCATGAGGAAACTGTGCACTCGCCTTTGCCGGATCGAATCGTAGATTCCGATCGAACATCTCGAGCTTGGTGTTCCAAGTCGTCAGAAGCTGAGCTACTTTCTCCTCGAGCGTCATTCGAGCAAGCAAATCCTCGACACGCTCCGAGACAGGCGCGCGAGCATCTCTGTACTTAGCCGAGCGCTCTGCGGCTTCGAGCGCGTTGACACCGCAAATACCCAAAGCGGCGATCGCGAGCACAAAGCTGTGCGTTGCTCGACCTCCGCTCTGCATCTTTCATCCCCCCGCGAAATTTTTGAAAACTGACTCAGCGCCGTACTTTAAACAATCTGCATCGACGATTCGCTAACTGCTGCAATACGAGCACCTAACGGGGTACGGAACGAGGACCGTCTTCTGGAGACGACGACTGGCCAAAGCAGTGCTCTTGGGCAGACTTCTCAGCGCCATCCGTCAGTACCCTCTGGACGGGGTGGGTCATTGATAATGAAGCGCGCCGAAGCCTAATGATACCGCTAACAGATTTCAATAAGCGCATCGGAGAATAGCGACTAACAGCACGATTGTTGAAGCAAATCACTCGCGCAAAATCAGCGTCGACGCCAACGATCGAACAAGACTGCCAGCAGCAAGATCGAGCCGCGGACGACATACTGGTAAAACGTCGGGACGTTGAGCAGGCTCATCGCGTTCTGAACGCACCCCATAATGAGTACGCCGACGATCACGCCACTGATCGTCGCGATGCCGCCGGTCAGTGAAACACCGCCAAGAACGCATGCAGAGATAACGCCGAGCTCCAATCCGATAGAGGTTTTGGGATCACCCAAGCTCATCCTCGAGGCGAGCAATACCCCGGCAAGCCCCGCGACCGCACCTTGGAGAACGAACACGACGATTCGGATACGCATGACCGGCAAGCCAGCAAGGCGCGCCGCCTCACCATTCCCCCCGATCGCCAGCACATTACGTCCGAACACGCTGTAGTTGAGCAACCAGCCGAACAGCGCAAAGACCATGATGTTGATCCAAATCGGCGTGCTCAGACCCAAGAATGAGCTGGCGCCGATCTCAAAGAAGGCGGCTTCACTGATGATGACCGCATCGCCCGATGAGGCGATGTACGCCAGCCCGCGGACGATCTCCATGGTCGCCAGTGTGGCGATTAACGAGTTGATCCTGAATCCAGCGACGACCGTTCCATTGAACGCACCGACTGCCGCCCCTGCCGAGATACCCGCCGCAATGCCGATGATTACGCTTTGGGTTGCGCTAGTAACTGAAGCCGCAACGACCCCCGCAAAGGCGACGATCGAAGCAACCGAAAGATCGACTTCGCCCAGTGCGAGCACGAACATCATCGTTGCGGCAATGCAGCCTATGAGGCTGACGGACAGCAGCAGACCTTGAACGTTGCGCACCGTGAAAAAATTCGGCACGAAAACCGCCAAGACGAAGAATAGAATCAAGAACGCGATGACTATCCCTGAGCCGCCGAGTTTGTTTGCCCAGCGACGGCGCGCCGATTGATCGCTCGAAATGCCTGTGGTCTCCGGACTTGCCGCCATGTGTCTCTCAATGATCCGCTGCGATGCCGTTCGACTAATTCGGAAGTGCCAGGCGTACGAGCTTCTCTGCTGTGACCTCTGCACGAGGCACATCGCCGACGAGGCGACCGTTACGCATCACCAGAACCCGATCCGCGATTCCGGCCACTTCGGCCAAGTCACTGGAAATGACGAGGAGCGTCTTGCCTGCTTCGGCAAGATCGTAAAGCAAGTCATAGATCTGCTTGCGAGCCCCTACATCGACTCCACGCGTCGGTTCATCCAGGAGAAAGACATCGATGCGTTCGGCTAAATAGCGCGCGAGAATGATCTTCTGTTGATTGCCGCCGGACAGATTCATCACGGGCGTCTCTTCGCTCGGCGTTTTGATCGACAGCTTGCCGATGTACTCTCGAGCAACCGCACGTTCCCGTTTGATATCTCTCACCAGGCCCAATCGAATCTGGTGCCGCCGGCAGCTCAGATTCACGTTGTCCCCAACCGAGGCTCCCAATATAAGTCCTTCGTGCTTGCGATCTTCCGGCGCGAGTGCGATCCCAGCAGCAATGCCTGCGCGCGGTGAATTCAATTTGAGTGTGCGTCCAGCAATTCGAACCTCGCCGGTTCGCGCGCGCACCGCTCCACACAGGAGTTTCGCAAGCTCGGAACGTCCGGCACCCACCAACCCAAACAGACCGACAATCTCGCCCTTTCGAGCCGTGAGGCTCACTGGTTCACGCAATCCTGGGCCGATCAAGTCCCGAACTTGGAGTTGCACCGGCCCCAACTGTCGCGGACGGTAACCGTACACGTCTTCCACGCGACGACCGATCATTGCGGTGACCAAGTCGTTGCGCTCGATACCTGCGCCTTTATCCATTACACAGATATGCCGACCATCGCGGAACACCGTCACCCGATCGCAGATCTCATCGACTTCATCCATTCGGTGGGTGACATAGATAATTGCACGTCCTTGTGAACGCAGGGTGCGAATGATCTGCATCAGCCGGTCGCTTTCGCGAACGGATAATGAACTGGTGGGCTCGTCGAATGCGATGATGCGAGAGTCGCGAAGCAACGCTTTACCTATCTCCAACATTTGTCGCTGACCGATGGAGAGCGTCGCGACGCGCGCTTGCGGATCGATAGGTTCACCGAGGCGCTCGATCTCTCGTTGAGCTCGTTCCAGCATCGCTCGCCGATTCAACAGTCCAAACCGCGAAGGCATCTGCCCCAGCAATAGATTCTCCGCGACCGTCAGCTCCGGCACGAGATGCAGCTCTTGATAAATGACGGAAATTCCCGCCTCGATCGCCTCGCGCGTACGAAAGAAACGGTGCTGCACGCCCCTCAGAAAGATGCGACCCGCTTGAGGCGCGAGGACACCGGAAAGAACCTTGAGCAAGGTTGATTTCCCCGCTCCATTCTCACCCATCAGCCCATGCACTTCGCCGGCACGAACCTGCAATGAAACATGGTCGAGCGCGCGGACGGGCCCGTATTGCACGGAGACGTCCTCCAGCGCGAGCGCCGGCGTGTCGCTTGTCGATGATGAGATCATCCGCAGCTCGTAACGACCTTTTATTGAGCCTGGCTACAGCTGCAATTCCTGTTTGACCTGCTGCCAATTCTCGCGCGTCATGAGCACGCCGGTCGTTTCGGTGAGTGCTGGCGGCTGTGTCCCCTCTTTGATCCAACGAAACAGATGCTCGGCCGTGTCGCGTCCGTGAGCGGTGGAGCTCACTGCGATCGTGCCGTAAAAACCGGTTATGCGATCTTTGGACAATTCAGCGTGCGCTTCCCCGGCGCCATTGATTCCAACCCCGATCACGTTCTCGGAGGGTATTCCCAATTGTTCCGAGGCTCGGACCGCGCCCAAGACGCTCTCTTCGTTCAGAGCGTAGATCAACCAATGTTTGACACCCCCATGCTTGGCGAACATCGGGGATGCGGCATTGAATCCGCCTTCGGTATCGGTCGTACGCTGAGGCGCATCGAGAATCTGATCCTCTCGCATCCCGTTCTTCAGCAGGACGTCGGTTGCGCCTTTGACTCGTTCGCGCGCGGTCGGCAATTCGTTGCTGGTAATCCGCAGAGCGCGCGCTTCTGCGACGTTCCAACCGCGACGCGTCATTTCAGCAACCAGGGCTTCGCCGACCTGAGTGCCGATGTTATAGCTCGACAAACCCAAGTGCGGCACCTCAGCGAGCGGTTTGCCGGAAGCATCGAGCAACTGGTCATCGACGGTGATGAATTTCATTCCGTGCTGGCGCGCGCGCGCGGCAATTGCGGGACCGAGTCGCACATCAGGAGCGCAGATCACGAATCCAGCTGCACCTTGTGCGGCAAGGTTATCGATCGCGCTCATGGTTTTTTCGCCATCGGGCACGCCGATGTTGACTACATCGAAGCCTAGTCGCTGGCCGGCTTCGGTGGCGGCGCGCTGCTCGTTGATGAACCATGCCTGCTCCGGCATCTTCACCAGGAAACCTATCCTCGGCCGTTCGGTGGCGGATTCGCCGGCGTGTTCCCGCTTTTGGCACCCGACCAACGTCAAAGTTAGGGTGGCAGCGATCAGTGCTGCCCACCCGCGGCGGCTCTTCATCATCGGCTCGTATCCCCCACATGCCCTAAAGCATGCTTCTTATTAGTCGACTACAGCGGCGCACAACTCACTAAGCAAACTGGTTCTGCTAACGGCGCAATCCTAAACTGGTGTCATCAAGAAGGATTACAGCTGGCCAATCCCGTCGATTTCGAAGGATTCGCCCGCCACCTGCAGCGTGTTCGAAAGCGGCTCACCGAACTCGGCCAGCTCGATCTCGAAGGTATCGCCTTCTTGAATTCGAATGCTGTCGGCGAAACTCAAAGTGGCCGTGCCGAAGAAGTGCAGGTGCACATCGAGCGGCCTGCGATGCGCCGAATACTTGAAGTGGTGGTACTCGAGGTTCGCCAGCGTGTGGCACATGTTTGCCTCGCCGGTGAAGAACGGTTTCTCCCACACGATCTGCGCTTCGCGACGGATCCTACTGCGCCCTTCCATATGAGACGGCAATGAGCCCGTCCTGATCTCCGGCCCGATTGCGCACTGGCGTAGCTTCGAATGCGCGAGGTACAAATAGTTTTGCCGCTCCATCACGTGATCGGAAAATTCGTTACCCAACGCAAACCCCAAGCGATAGGGCAGACGATCGGGGCCGATCACGTAGAGGCCGACGATTTCAGGTTCCTCGCCGCCATCCAGCGCGAAACTCGGACGCATCAGCGGTGCGCCGGGATCTACGAGCCAGCTACCATCTCCTTTATAGAACCATTCAGGCTGCACCCCGACGGCGCCCTCCTGTGGCTTGCCACCTTCAATGCCTAGCTTGAACAGGCGCATCGAATCGGTCAGCTCAGCTTCCGATCGTGCCACCTTCTTATGCATTGCATCGCGAGCCTCTGCGCTGCCCAGATGAGTTAGGCCGGTTCCCGAAATCAAACAATGCGACGGATCGGGATGCATGAGCGGGGAACGTATGCGTCCTGAATCCAATATTGCTCTGTAATCCTCCGGCTCGCCTTTGGTCGAGTTCTCGACGAGGGAGTCAAGCGTGGTGTGATACGCAATCGCCTGCAATGCAAGCTCATATGTCGTAGTGACATTCGAGACAGGCACGACACGATTACCTTCGATGCGCCCGACACGCGGCGCTCCGCCGAGATCTATATATTGGATAAGCCGCACGTGCCTGCCTCAAGCGATATCAATGCATTGACGGTTGCGTAGAACTCGGGTGCATAGCGCTCACCGACCGCATCGCAGAGGTCGGAAGGATTGATATTCGACTTCGCGATGGAGCCGCTCAGCCACTTAGCGTCGATGAAGCGACCCTTGATCAATGTTGCAATCTCACAGCTACACCTCTTTATCGAATTCATCGAAGCGGCAGGCGACCAGTATCGGTTGACCGTCGTCAGCCGGAAGGGAACGGCACTGTCTGACCGTCGACTACCAAGAGTCAACGTCAGCGCGCGATTGCAGGATTCTTACTCAAAAGTGATTGCAAAGAAATATGGAATGCCGCAGATTCCATACGTAAATCAGTATCGAATTCGGACGCAACTATGCCGGCACCCCTCCCTTGGTACTTGCGAGCTCGATTAAAGCCCCGCCAACTGCTGTTGCTGGTCGCATTGGCAGAGGAAGGCAACATACACCGCGCCTCTGAACTGCTGCGGATGGCGCAGCCAGGAGCATCTAAGCTGCTCAAAGATCTGGAAGATATGTTGGGCGTGGAGCTCTTCGAGCGTCACTCTCGCGGCATGCGTCCAACTTGGTATGGCGACTCGCTCATTCGACACGCCCGGATGGTGCTCGCCACGCTCGAAGAAGCCGGCGAAGAATTGGAATCGCTGAAAGCAGGCAAGTTCGGCAGAGTCGGCGTCGGTTCGGTGACCTCGCCTGGCGTCTCATTACTCCCCGCAGCCATCTCTTTAGCGAAACGGGAACAGCCGTATTTGCAGATCAGCGTGCATATCGAGACGAGCGATGTCCTGGTGGAACGATTGAGCCGCGGCGAGCTCGATATGGTGATTGGAAGAGTGGTCGAGCGACACGACAGCTCACTATTGCGATTCGAGCGGCTTGCAGACGAGCCCGTCAGCGTGATTGCACGCGCCGGTCACCCGCTGTTGAACGCGAGCGATCTATCGTTACCCAAGCTGCAGCAAGCGCAGTGGGTCATACCCCCCGTGGGCAGCGTGTTGCGCCATCCTTTCGATGTGATGTTTCGCCAAGCGGGGCTCGAGGGACCTCAGGTCGTGGTCGAGAGCGCTTCGCTCCTATTCATCACGAACATGCTTCAAGAAAGCGACTTCATCGCGGTCGTGGCAAGCGATATTGCTCGGTACTACGCCAAGCACGGCATGGTCGCCATTCTGCCTGTGCAGCTGCCCTGCGAAATGGAAGCGTTCGGCCTAGTCTTGCGCAAGGATCGACTGCTCTCCCCTGCTGCGAGCAAGGTACTGAAAGCGCTCCGGATGACGGCAAGCTCGATGTACGGCGTCGCTCTCAAGAACGAAGAGCCTCGCTAAAGACCGAACCGCTTTCGCGCTGATGCTAGGCGCAAAAAAAAGCCCACTCGAAACCGAGTGGGCTTAATTCAGTGCTTAGGAACGTTGACTTTAGAATCTGCCGCGCAGACCGACGATTACGCTTCTGCCGGGCTCGTACACGGATTGCACCGCGTTCGCGAACTGGTGATAGCTACGCTGCTCTTCGTCGAACAGGTTAATGACGTCGATCGTGAGTTGAGGCATCCACTCCGCCGCACCGAACATCTCGGTGAAATCGAAGCTCGAAGCGAAGTCCCATTGCTCATAATCGTTACCGAACAGTTCCGCTAACGGGATGCCGTTCTGACCGCCAGGCCCGGTCTGTTGAGCGCCTTGTGCAAAGGTCGTCGAGATACGCGCACTGACGCCGTGGTTCTCGTAATAGACCGTCGCGTTGTACGTCTCAGGCGCCACGCCTGTCGCGACCGCTGGCGCCGCACCCTCACCTTTCTGGTCGATGATGGTGTAGTTCGCCGTGAAGCCGAAGCCTTCGAGTCCGATCCCGCCCAGCAAGAAATCGAGCGGTTGCACCCAGTTGAACTCCAAGCCGTTGACCGTCAGCCGACCAGGAGCATTGACCTGCTGGTTGAGCACGACATTTGCGACGTTAGGTCCGCCGCGCGAGTCGATGGCAACCTGCTGCGTTTGCGACAGCGTGTTGTACGTGACGCCGTACACCGCGAGACTGCTGAACGGTACCGTTTGAGGCTGATTGACCGTGAAGCCTTCGATGCCTTTGCGGAACGCCGCCACACCGAAATAACCCTCTGCTCCTGTGTAGTACTCGATACCAAGATCGATGTTGTCCGACAGGAATGGATCGAGGTCCGGATTACCCAAATTGCCGGTGTCGGCCGACGGGCTGGTAAAGCTCAGACCTGGACGCATCGTGTTGGGGTTGGGACGCGTCATCGTTCTGGACACACCAACGCGCAACACGACATTGTCCGTGACGTTCAACGCGGCATTGGCCGAAGGCAGCCAGTTCTCGTATTCCTCGTCCTGATAGTCGTATTCCACGACGTTGGGATACAGGCCACCTTGATCCGGCCCATTGGCGCTCTGATCCAATCCTGAGTTGCGCGGATCGAGCAGCGAGATGCGCGAGCCCACTTCCTGCTCAGTCTTCACCCAGCGAACGCCGACGTTGTAGCGTAGACGGCTCTCGCCGACATCGGTGTTACCGTTGACTTCGCTATACAAGCCGGTCGTCACTTCTTCGATCGTGCCCCAACCCGCGCCTGTGTTCGAGCCGCCGGCATCCGGCGCGTTCTGACTGTAGAAGTCATAATTGGTGTCGCGCGCAAACGCGTCCCAATCGGCCGTGATGAAACCTGGACCCGGACGCAAGTAGTTCGCTAGCTCATTGTTAGGGACCACTGAGCCGAGATACTCGAATGCGGGGAAGCCCGCTGAATAGTTGCTGCCGTATCCAGCATAAGCCGGATACCCCGCAGGCGCTGCACCCGGCAGAACCTCGCCTCGGCACGATGCCTGCTGGTTTGGTCCAGGCAGATACACGTTTGGATTGTTCCCGCACACCGCGCTCTGCCAGGCCCCCGAGTTGTCGTACGGCACGATTTCGCGCGAAACCTCATCGTATGCACCACCGAACTTGAGGTTCAGATCCGGATCGCCCAACGTCAGATCGAAGCGCACCCCTTGGGTCTCCGTTTCACGCTCTTCGTTCTGAATGTTGAGTCGCCCGCCCACCCAACCAAAGTTGGCAGGATTGTTTAGATCGAGCGTGCTGTCGATCACCGGAACGCTGCCGTCATTCGTGTAGTTGACGGTCATCGGCGCGTTTGTTTGAACGAGCAAGGTTGGCGATTCGCGCCTGAATTCGCTCTTCGTGTAATTGGCGGCCACGTCGAGTTTCAGCGACTCCGTGATCTGCCACATCATGCCGGGGTTCGTGCCCCAGAACTCGACGTCCTCAATATGTGGACGGTATTCCAGGAATGCCGCTGCATTGGCGAACGTGCCGCTGGTGACGACGCAACCGTCCGAGCAGTCCTCCCGATCGACGCTAAGATTCAACGGAATGACCGCGCCGTTACGAACGACCCAGTTCATATCGATGCGCTCGAGATCGTTCTCTTTCTTGCCGTACATCGAATCGAGATAGAAATTCAAATCCTCGCTCGGTCGAAACTCGAGGCTGACGACGGCGTTGTAGCGGTCCTTCGTGCCTGATTCCTCCATCGGACGGCCGAGACGCGGCAGCAGCGCGTTGTCGATTTGCTCGAGCGTAAGCCCAGGGTTGTTCGCCAAGAGGAAGTCCCGATCGATGACTGCGCCCTCGGTGAGTCCATTGCCGGCGCCCACAGGAACGGCACCCGGGATGGTCCAGTTGCCGCCGCCGGTGGTGTTACAAGTATTGCCATCGCCGCATTGGCTCGCGGTGATATTCGGGTTCGTCCATCCAATCGTTTCGAAGCCAGTCGTCTTGACGTTGCTATGAACGCCCGCGAGGCCGACGAGCACGCCGAAGTTCTCCCAGGTATTGCTCATGACCATGGAGGCCCGGCCGCCGAGATCATCGGCGTTGCTGTAGTCGATTGCTTGTGCCGAATACGTGAAATGCGCTCCCTCGTTATCGAACGGCCGCGCGCTGCGCATGTTCACCGTGCCGGCCGCGCCGCCTTCGAGCATCCCCGCTGAAGGTGACTTGGAGACAGTTAACTGACTGAACAACTCCGTTGGGAAGAGATCGAGATCCACTTCGCGGTTGGTGCTCTGGGCATCCGTTCGGCCTGTCGAGGCGATCGCGACCGGAGCGTTGTTGAGCAGCACTCTCGTGAAATTCGTGCCGAGGCCACGAATCGCGATGTTCAGGCCTTCACCGGTGATCTCGCGATTGATTGTCACGCCGGGAATGCGGTTGAACGATTCGGCGATGTTCGTATCGGGAAATTTGCCGATGTCTTCCGCGAAGATCGTATCCGTGAAGCCTACCGCGTCCCGCTTTGCTTCCGTGGAATTCTGCAAGCTCTGGCGAAAGCCAGTAACGATGATCTCTTCGAGCTCCTCTCCCTGCGCAGAGGTGTTTTGTGCTTGCGCCTGCGCTATACCCATGCTCATCGCAAGGCCTAGCAGGCTCATGCCGCCGACAGAATACGGTTTTCTAAATTTCACGATCTCTTCCTCCAGAAACTCTTGGCGAAGCGAATTCTTTTCAGTTCACGCGCGCGCGTAATCCCCGAACTGTTGGATAGGTGAGCTCGCGATCGAGACACCAACTTTTCTTTCTCCCGCTGCTGGGTGCCCGATCCGAGAACTGGGACGAAGCCCTTTTCGGTCGGCAACCATGGCACCGATATCGGTCGAATCGGCCAACCATGTCGTGCTGACATGCGGCAGATCGGTCGTACCGGAAACTACATATTGGCCTGACCGTTTGGATTCTGGGACAGGTGAGTTGACGTGTCAATTGCGGCGTAATCGCAACACCGTAGCTATAGGGCTACCGATCGGCCGAAAAACTGGCGCACCTACGATTGCATGCACGCCACGCTGCGGTAGACCTTGACCATTCTTTCGCAAACGTGAAACTTGAGCTGGCCAGACCACTCTAAAAACTCTTCGTCCACCGCTGTCATTCACGTATAGAATTTGATGACGGCGTTGAATCGATATCGACCAATACAAGATCCCTCATCAATGGACATCCAAATCGTCGGCAGCCCGAAGCTTTATCAACGAGTGGCGAATTCGATCGTCGCCGAGATCCGCAGCGGCAAATATCCGCCGGGTGAACGTTTACCGCCGGAGCGAGAACTTGCAGAAGACTTCGGGGTGAGCCGCCCCACGGTTCGCGAAGCGATGATCGCGCTCGAAATCCGCGGCATCGTCGAAGCGCGCCGCGGCTCAGGCATTTACGTCCTCGAGCGAGAACCTGTCGAAGGAAACGAGCAAGAACTCGACATCGGTCCTTTTGAAGTCACCGAAGCACGACGGTTGTTCGAAGGTGAATCGGCTGCCCTCGCGGCGGCGATCATTACTGATGAACAGTTAGACAAGCTCGAATCGCTGCTCCAGATCATCGAAGCGAACACCACTAGCGAGGTCGGCGAGCGTGCGGATCGTGATTTTCATATTGCGATTGCCGAGGCCACACGCAACTCCGCGATCACCACCGTCGTCGAGAATCTTTGGGACATGCGTTACAAATCGCCGATGTGCATGAAGATGTTCGATCGAGCGAGAGACGCCGGCGTCCAACCCCGCTTCGATGACCATAGCAAGATCTTCAAAGCACTGAAGGCGCGCGATCCTCAGGCAGCACGAGCAGCCATGCGCAGCCATCTCGACCGCGTCATCAACGCAATGCTCAGCGCGACCGAGACCGATGCACTCGAGCGCGCGCGCTCGGAGTTCGCGGCAAAACGCGAAGAGCTTGCGAAGAGAAGGTCGATCTGAGAGAAGCGGTTGGCGGTTAGCGGGTAGCGGGTAGCGGGTAGCGGTTAGTCAGAACGGATCACTGCCATCGGCTGACGTAACGGTAAAAGGCGCGACGGCACCTCTGACTAACCGCTAACCGCCAACCGCTTCGTTCTTATTACAGCAATCCGCGTTGCGCGAGATTCTTCATCAGCGCTCCGATCCCGAATGTCCAGGGTGGCGCCTGATCGCAAGTGGTCACTTTGTTCTCGAGTGTGCCGAGAAGATCGGTCGACACCCTTACCATGTCATTGGGTTTGTGCGTGAATCCTAAACCCTTCGTATCGCGATCCACGACCGGTGCAAACAGCGTGCCGAGAAAGAGCGCGAAGCCGTCCGGGTATTGGTGGTGTTTGCCTAACGTTTGCTGAACGAGCTCTTCTGGACTTCGGCTGATCTGCGACATGGTGCTCGACCCTTCGAGCCTGAAATTGTCTTCGCCTACGATTTCCAACTTCACGACCGTAGTGCGCACGTCATCCAGGCTGAAATGATCATCGAACAAGCGAATGAAGGGGCCGATCGCGCAAGACGCAGTGTTGTCTTTGGCTTTGCCCAAGAGCAGCGCACTGCGGCCTTCGATGTCGCGCAAATTCACATCGTTACCAAGCGTAGCTCCAAGAATGCGAGCCTGACGATCGCAAGCCAGCACGATTTCGGGTTCCGGATTGTTCCAAGCCGAGTCTGAGCGCACGCCGATCCAATCACCCCAACCGACCGATGAGAGCACCGGTGATTTGGTGAACACTTCCGCATCCGGGCCGATCGCGACTTCCAAATACTGAGACCACAAGCCGTCCGCAATCAGAGCTTGCTTCAGTCGCTGTGCGGCATCGGATCCCGGTTTTACCGAGCGAATGTCCGAGCCGACGCGTTCACGTAAGTCGCCACGAATGCTGTCGGCTTTCGCCGCATCGCCACGTGCGCGCTCCTCGATGACTCGCTCGATGGCAGAGATCGCGAATGTGACTCCACAAGCCTTGATACATTGCAGGTCGAAAGGCGATAGCAGACGAGGTACGTGCAAGCTTTCGAAAGCAGCCGCGAGTGCGAAATCCTCGATGCGACCCAAGTCGGTTCCTGGAGGGATCTCGCCCTGCCATGCATTGAGCAGATGCGAAACGGTCGGCGCGTGCTGCGACACGTCTCGAATGCGTCCGCCCGCCAATACCACAGGCGAAGGGCCTGCCGATGTTTGCAAACGGCCTACCAAGGTCGCGCGTTGCCAATCGCGTGGAAGAGCTTCGAGCATAGGAACGATCTAGATAATTTGCTGGGTAAATGGGCTAGGCCGTGGGAGGCGGAGCCACGGAGGTGCGCTTGATGAGCTCGTGTTCGACAATTTGGTCGATTGCGAGCGGCTCATGGCCTTCTTTGCGGCGCCGCATATCTTTCAGAAGTAGGTCGATCGCAGCCTCGGCCATCGCGGCGATTGGCTGCCGCACCGTGGTGAGCTCAGGCCACACCGTCGTTGCAGTGGGAGTATCGTCGAACCCGACAACGGATAAATCTCTCGGCACGTCGAATCCGCCGCGGTGCGCGACCGATACGACGGCACCAGCCATGTCGTCATTGCTTGCGAAGATCGCAGTCGGTGGCTTGCGCCGTGCGAGCAAAATATCGGCAGCTTCGAGCCCTGATTTGTATGTGAAATAGCCTTGCTGAACCAGAGCTGGATCCACGGCGATCCCCGCCTCTTCCATTGCTGCTTGGAAACCCGCGTAGCGACGCTCGCTCGCCGTTTGGTTTGGATGGCCTTTGATGAATCCGATTCGAGTGTGTCCTGCCTTCAACAAATGCTCGGTCATCTCGCGGCTCGCACGAAAATCATCGATGCGCACGCAGGAAACATTGCCCGGGAAACGCCCCGTCGCAACCGCAACGACCGGGATCTGAGCTGCGACGAACTCACCGGAAATACTTTTCGACTCACACAGAGGCGGCGGCAAGATGACGCCGGCCACTCCTTTCGAGAGTTTGCGCGCCGCGGCGCGCTCGGCCTGTGGCTTCAGATCGTCCCATCGATCCAATACGAGCTGCACGCCTTTGTGATGCGCGCCGTCCAAAGCGCCGACGAGCAATTCACTAAGATAAGAGGCGCTGGGGTTCGAATAGATCAAGGCCACTCTCGTGCCTTGTGCACCTGCAAGGGACCGCGCTGCGGGATTCGGCGTGTAATTCAAATCACGCACGACGCGCATGACAGCGGCACGAGTGTTCTCGTGCACGTTGTTCTTGCCATTCATCACGCGCGAGACCGTCATTGGCGACACGCCAGCGCGGCGCGCCACTTCATGAATCGTTACCGCGGTCCCTTTGCGACGTCCGGTTCTTGCTTCATTCGCCATAGCAATTGTTCGGCCCTTCGATCGTCGCGCCCCAACGGCGGGTTGCTCCGGCATTCACGCCATTTTACCGAGCTGCATCCTACATCAAGTACGCGAGTTTCAGGACAGGGCAAACCGCTTGTGTTGCTTCGATGAAAGATATCGCTCGATAACCAAGCCCGTCTCACGCCGAGTTGGGCTCGACCCCGCCGCTCGCACTCGCAACCAATTTATGAAATCCTGGTCGAACGCACTTTTCCAGGACAATTAACCAACCATGATGAGCTCGGTACGCACGCTGCTGTTCCTGATCCTGATCTCGCTCGGCACACCTGCCTTGTCGGAGGATGGCTATGATTTGTGGTTGCGCTATACGCCAGTGAACCCGCAGCTTCAGGCCCAATATCGCGACTCCATTTCCTCCATCGTGGTTTCAGGAAACTCCCCCACGATGTTGGCCGTGCGAGACGAGTTAACGCGCGGTCTGGAAGGAATTCTTGGCACCACGGTGCCGGCAAGTTTGACGGCAGAGAAATCCGGCGCACTCGTGATCGGCACACCTGACTCCTCCGAGGCGATCGCCGCTCTTGGATTGCCACTCACGAATCTCGGCACCGAAGGCTATCTGCTTAGGACCGCAAACCAGAACGGTCGCGAGCTCACCGTCATCGCAGCGAATAGCGATGTCGGAGCCCTGTACGGCACGTATCACTTTTTGCGCTTGCTGCAGACACAACACTCAATCCAGGACCTCGATATCTCGGCGAAGCCAAAAACCCAAACGCGAGTGCTCAACCACTGGGACAACCTAGACCGCAATGTCGAGCGCGGGTACGCGGGCCAGTCCTTGTGGGACTGGCACAAGCTGCCGGACTACCTCGACCCGCGCTACACCGACTACGCACGTGCGAATGCATCGATCGGCATCAATGGCACCGTGCTCACTAACGTCAACGCCAACGCGACGAGTTTGACGCCGATGTATTTGGAAAAGTCAGCAGCATTGGCCAATGTGTTTCGTGCTTACGGGATTCGCGTTTATCTCACCGCGCGATTCAGTGCTCCGATCGAGATCGGTGGATTGAAGAGCGCAGATCCGCTCGACCCCGCAGTACGTGAATGGTGGAAGAAGAAAACCGACGAAATCTATCGGTACATCCCAGATTTCGGTGGATATCTAGTCAAGGCAAATTCGGAAGGCCAGCCAGGCCCACAAGACTACGGCCGCTCGCACGCCGACGGTGCAAACATGCTTGCAGAGGCCGTCGCTCCGCACGGCGGCATCGTCATGTGGCGGGCATTCGTGTACTCGAACGAAGAACCGGATGATCGCGCGAAACAGGCTTACAACGAGTTCGTTCCATACGACGGCAAGTTCCGCGAGAACGTGCTGGTGCAGGTGAAGAACGGAGCGATCGACTTCCAGCCTCGCGAGCCCTTCCATCCGCTATTCGGCGCGATGCCGAAAACTCCGCTGATGATGGAGTTCCAAATCACCAAAGAATACCTGGGATTCGCAACGCACCTTGCCTATCTGGCGCCTCTGTTCGAAGAAGCTCTCGATGCAGATACCTTTGTGAAGGGGAAAGGATCCACAGTTGCCAAGGTGCTGGACGGCTCGCTCCATGGCTACGCAAGGACCGGCATGGCCGGCGTCGCAAACATCGGCGTCGATCGTAATTGGAGCGGCTCTCATTTCGATCAAGCGAACTGGTATGCCTACGGTAGGCTCGCCTGGGATCCGATGCTTGCCTCTCGCGAGATCGCAGAGGAATGGGCACGCATGACCTTCACCAACGATGAAGCTTTCATCAACCCCACCGTTGAAATGATGATGAAGTCGCGGGAAGCGGTGGTCGATTACATGACTCCTCTCGGATTGCACCATTTGATGGGCCGCGGCCATCACTACGGACCGGGGCCTTGGGTCGAAGGCGGCCCGCGCGCCGACTGGACGTCCGTCTACTATCATCGCGCGACGAAGGAAGGCATCGGATTCGATCGCAGCGCCTCCGGGAGTAATGCCGTCGCGCAGTATGCGAAACCGGTCGCCGCAATTTTCGGCGATCGCAACAAAGTGCCCGAGCAATTCCTATTGTGGTTCCACCACGTGCCTTGGGATCGCAAGATGTCTTCTGGTCGCACGCTTTGGAACGAGCTCGTGCACGCCTATTCGCGCGGCGTGCAGTCCGTCAGTGAGATGCGCCAAACGTGGGATCACTTGAAGCCTTACCTCGACGCAGAGCGTCACGCTCAAGTGGCCAGTTTTTTCGAGATTCAAGAGAAGGAAGCAAAGTGGTGGCGCGATGCGTGCATCGCGTATTTCCAGACTTTCTCGGAACGCCCCATTCCTGAAGGCTACGCACAGCCTGAACACTCACTCGAGTACTACAAGTCCCTCGAGTTCCCGTACGCGCCGGGACATCACTGAGGAGGATAGAAGGCGATAGGGGATGGGCGATTGGGGATAGACAGAACGCGTTCATCGCGCGAGGCTTTTGGAGCTAATCGAACTCACGGTATAGCTGCGCTGCTGCTTCTGACTACCCTATCCCCTATCCCCTATCCGCGATCCCCTTCCCTCTCATCCTTACCAATCCCACATCGAGCCGTCTTCCAGACGTGCAATGGGTAGTTGTTTCGGCGAGTACGGATACTTTGCGGCGAGCTTCTCGTCGATGTCGACGCCGTGTCCAGGGGTCTGACCGCAATACAACCGGCCTTCGCGGAACGTGTAGTCATGCGGGAAAACATCGTTCGTCTCTTGGCAATGCTGCATGTATTCCTGAATGCCGAAGTTCGGAACCCAGGTATCGAAGTGCAGTGCGGCACCCATACAAACGGGCGATAGATCGGTTGCGCCATGGAATCCCGTGCGAACCTGATGCAGCGCGGCGAAGTCGGCAAGCCGGCGCACGTGCGTAATGCCACCTGCATGCACGATCGTCGTTCGAATGTAGTCGATGAGTTGCTTCTCGATGAGCTGCTTGCAGTCCCAAATGGAATTGAACACCTCCCCGACAGCCAGAGGCGTAATCGAGTGGCGGCGAATGAGTTCGAATGACTGCTGATTGTCTGCGGGTGTTGCGTCTTCTAACCAGAATAATCGATAGGGTTCGAGATCGCGTGCCAACCGTGCAGCTTCAATCGGCGTCATCCGGTGGTGACCGTCGTGCAGTAGCTCGATGTCCGGACCATGCGTGGCACGCAATTTCTCGAACAACTGTGGCACGGTGTTGAGGTACTTGGTGGTGTTCCACACCGTTTCGAGCGGCAACTCGCTTTCGGCAGGCTCATAAGCATTCTTGAGATTGGAGACGCCATAAGCTTTCTTGATACCCGGCACACCACTTTGTGCGCGAACCGCCTTGTAGCCTTTTTCAATGTAGCGTCCGACTTCCTGTACGGTTTCCTCGACGTCCTTGCCATTCGCATGTCCGTACACCAGCACGCCATCGCGCGAGCGCCCACCCAGCATTTGGTACAGCGGCAGGCCAGCGATCTTCGAAAGAATGTCCCACAAAGCCACGTCTACGGCAGCGATGGCGGTCATCGTCACCGGCCCGCGCCGCCAGTACGCGCCGCGGTAGAAGAACTGCCAGGTATCTTCGATGCGCCCAGCATCGCGACCGATCAAATTCGGTATCACGTGATCCTGAAGATACGATGCGACGGCCAATTCACGGCCGTTGAGTGTCGCATCGCCTAGACCATAAACTCCCGATCGCGTCTCGATTTTCAACGTGACGAAATTTCTACCGGGGCAGGTTACGATGACGCGCGCAGCGACGATCTCTCGATCACGCACGGATCCCTCTGTACGAACTTGAGAGTTGTCTTCAATCGCCATCGCCGCTGCTCCTAGAAAGTTTGAATGCGAGCTGCTCTCGCTGCATTGGCTCGCTGCTAGAGATACTATCAACACGCATGGAGGCGCGCATTGGCCAGATGTTTTTTTTGTGCGCCAGAACTCGATTGACACTGATTACTCAACAGCATCCGAACGAGACGAGAATGAAAGACGTGCGCGACAGACTTCCAGCTGACCGGCTGTTTCCCGCAGATGCGACCGTGCGTGCCATCGCTCGCCGGCTTTACGCAACGATCTATGACCTGCCGATCATTAGCCCGCATGGTCACACCGATCCTCAGTGGTTCGCCGACAACGCGCCGTTTCCCGATCCGGCTGCGCTGTTGCTGATTCCGGATCACTATGTCTTTCGTATGCTTTACAGCCAAGGCATCCGTCTCGAAGATTTCGGTGTGCGAGCGCTGGACGGCACTGCCATCGAGCACGACTCCCGCAAGATTTGGCGATTGTTTGCCTCGCACTACTACCTGTTCCGCGGCACTCCTTCGCGCATGTGGTTCGATTGGGTACTCGCGAACGTTTTCGAGTTGGATGTACCGCTCACGACGCAGAACGCGGATCGCGCCTACGACACGATTGCCGCACGGCTCGCTGAAGAAGCTTTCAGGCCGCGTGCGCTGTTTACTCGATTCAACATTGAAGCGCTGGCGACGACTGAATCGCCGCTCGATGATTTGCGTCACCACGCCAAAATTCGCGCAAGCGGTTGGGAAGGCCGAGTGGTGACTGCCTATCGCCCTGACCCGGTGGTCGATCCGGATGCGGTGGGATTCAAACAGAATCTGCAACAGTTCGGCGAGATTACCGGCGAGGACACACTCACCTGGCGTGGTTATTTGGAAGCACACCGCAACCGCCGCGCGTTCTTCGCGACCATGGGCGCGACCTCCACCGATCACGGCCATCCCAGCGCGAACACTGCGGATTTGAGCCCTGCCCAAGCCGCCGCGTTGTTTACTCGAATCGTTCATGGCACGGCGGAACCGGATGATGCGGAAACCTTCCGGGGACAGATGTTGACCGAGATGGCTCGCATGAGCCTCGAAGACGGCTTGGTCTTGCAGATCCATCCCGGCTCTTGGCGCAATCACAATCGGTCGGTGTTCGATCGATTCGGACCGAACGTCGGCGCAGACATTCCAATGGCGACGGACTACGTTCGCGCATTGCATCCGTTGTTGAATCGCTTCGGCAACGATCCTTCGCTGTCGATCATCGTGTTCACTCTGGATGAGAGCAGCTACAGCCGTGAGCTTGCGCCGCTGGCGGGTCATTACCCGGCACTCAAGCTCGGACCGGCCTGGTGGTTCCACGATAGTCCGGAAGGCATGATGCGCTTCCGGGAGCAAACGACTGAAACGGCAGGCTTCTACAACACGGTCGGATTCAATGACGACACTCGCGCGTTCTTGTCGATCCCCGCGAGGCATGACGTGTCGCGCCGCATCGACTGCGGATTTCTCGCACGCCTGGTGGCCGAGCACCGGATGAATGAAGACGAAGCGGCAGAAGTGGCGAAGGATCTCGCTTACACCTTGCCGAAGCGCGCATATCGACTCTGAGAAAGCATAGACATCACTATCACACGAGCTCAGCGCGGATGATTCCGCGCTGAGCTCGCATCTGCACTTTGCATCGTCCCTCAAGCGCGCACGCCCACCGCATTGTTCTTCGGCAAACCTGCATAGGCCAGCGTCAGCCCGATCAGTACGACGCCGCCCGCTGCTGTCGCGGCAGTCACGGCACCGGAAAGCGTAGCAGCCGAAACACACAGCTCCCAATTATTCGCGATCAGCGCAACCAAGGCGGCGCCGAGCACCGTCACGATCGCACCCGAGATCATGAGCGGCTGGTGAACTCTGTTCATGTCCACGGCCAGTGCGATGTCCACGTGATCGAATCGGCCACGCAAGAACAGGAAGAACAGCAGCAAACTGAATGGATGCATCAGACCGGCGACGATGAACACGATCTGCTGATTGCCTGTCCATTGCACGGCTAGCGCGGTCAATAACGTCATGAACATGCCGCCGACTCCACCCGTCGTCGCACCCAGTCCGACAACCGAGCCGGATACCTTCTGTGGAAACATATCGGTGGCCGACGTGAATAAATTCGCCGACCAGGCTTGATGACATGCCGTCGCAAGCGTTATGAACGCGACGCTCACGACGAAGCTGTCCGTGTAGTACGCGATGATCGATCCGGGCATGCAGACAGCCGCGATGAACATCGTTGTGAGCCGCGCCTTGCCGACGGCCCAACCGCGCTTGATGAGATGACCCGACAACCAGCCTCCGGCAACCGATCCGACCGTGGCACCTGTGTAGATCAATGCCAGGAGCGATGCGCTGCGAAGCGGATTCTGACCTCGCTCCCGTTCGAGATACGAGGGCAACCAAAATAGAAAAAACCACCAAACTGGATCGGTGATCAGCTTGCCGAGTAGGAACGGCCAAATCTGGCGATAGCGCAGCAGCTGCGTCCAATGAATGCGCAGAGACTCTTGAGGAGGGGGTTGATCAGAGCGTATGTACTCGAGCTCGGCCTGGGTGACTTTCGGATGATCTTCCGGCGCGAAAAACGCGCGCTGCCAAAAAATCAGCCAAACCATTCCGATCGCACCGATCGCAACGAACGACCATTGCCAGCCGAAGGTGGTCGCCAACCAAACAGTGACGAACGACATCACGACGCCGATGTTGGTTCCGGAGTTGAACAAACCGGTTGCGAACGCACGCTCCTTTTGAGGAAACCACATCGCGACCGCTTTGATCGAAGCTGGAAAGTTCGCCGCTTCGGCAACACCTAAGAAGAAGCGAACGAGTACGAACCCGAGCACGGTACCCACCAAACCGTGGGCGGCGGCCATCGCTGACCAAAGGATTAGTGCTGCCGCAAGACTCTTCTTGACGCCCCATCGATCGATGACTCGACCCGTAATCGAGGGAAACGCCGCATAGGCAACCGTGAATGCAAACGTGATCCAACCATAGTCGACATCCGTCCAGCCGAGATCCGCTTGAAGTGTCGTCTTGAGAACGGAAAGCGCATTGCGATCGATATAGTTGATCGTGGTCGCAAAAAACAGCAGTCCACAAATTACCCAGCGATAGCGTCCAACCGACGCGGACAGCGACGCAGCTGCAGTCGAGCTCATAGATCACCGTGTTCACTTGTTTATGGGCTCGCAACTAGCGAGCCGTTAGTTTTCGCGCGCCCTCTTCATCGTATGGCACGCGCACCTTTATTCACCGGGTCGGTGCCCCAGCGAGGGCCGCACCTTAGCAGGTTTGAGTTCAGCTCTCGCCCTCGCAGCCAGCAGCTGAAGACTTGGCAATCTGACGAGGAAAATCCGTCGCATACAGATCGGCATGGCACTTTGGCCACCGGTGTCATTCTGGCCAGTCCACTTTAGCGTACTGAGTTGACTCCACTATGGCAAGCGCGCACGAGCGATCATTTAGCTGACCTTGCTTGAGCGGAATTGATTCTGATTTTGTCATTTTGACGCATTCTCCTCTTCGCTAAGCGAAAAGTGCCTCAGTTGACACATCTACACATCCGCAGCAGAATCAAGTGGTCAGGCCACTAAAAATAGCGCCGTGATCAAAGCACGGCGGTTGGGGGGTTTTTGAAATGTTGAGCTCTGGCGTGAATTGTCTATTGCGGACGCTACTTGCGGATCGCGACCTCTCCCCTTTCTGCACCGACGCAGCTATCGCTGCAGCTCGGCAAGACATTCAGTGAACATCAAGGCTCCCACTCGCTTAGAGCGTGCGAAGCAGGAGCGGAACATCCTTGTCCAACAGAATCTGAAACGGAGGCACGATCATGAGAAATAGAAGACCTGTTTCGATAAGCAGCGTGGGGCTGTTGAGCCTGTGCATGAGCGCGGGGGCGATCGCACAGAACACTGCCGGCGAATCGTCGGATCAACTCGAAGAAGTGATCGTTACAGGCTTCCGAGGAAGCCTCGAGGTCGCGCTCGAAGCAAAGCGCGAGTCGGTGAATTTCACTGACTCGATTTCTGCCGAGGACGTCGGCAAGCTTCCAGACAACAATCTGGCTGAGGCACTGCAACGCGTGCCCGGCGTGCAAATCTCTCGCACGAATGGCGAGGGCCAACAGCTATCCTTACGTGGCATGGGACCGAGCTTCGCGCGTGTGTTGCTCGACGGCATGCCGATTTCCGTTGCATCGGAAGGAAGCGTCGATCAACAGGCCCGCAACCGAGAGTTCGATTTCGACCTCCTGCCCTCCGAGATCTTCAGTCAGCTGCAGGTTTCCAAGACTCCACGCGCCAGCCTCGTGGAAGGCGGTCTGTCCGGAACCGTCGACCTGCGCACTCCGCGACCTTTCGACTATCCAGGGTTCACGGCCAGTTATCAGGTGCAAGGCGCTTACCAGGACACATCTGAAGAAGTCGATCCTCGCGCAAGTTTCTTGATCAGCAACAACTGGAACGACAAGTTCGGCGCGTTGCTGAGCTTTTCCATGTCTGAACGTACCTATCGCACCGACGGCTGGAGCTCGCAGGGATGGACTTCTGGCCACGTGGGTCCGCGGCTACTCGATGAGGACGGTAATCCTCGCAACGTAACGGCCAATCCCGCAGCACCCGGCTATGGGCCGGGCTTCGATTGGAACCTGCCGAGTGTCACCAACGACAATCCGGCTTCGTTGGATCCTAATTTCAGGAACGAATCCGGTTTGACTAACGCCGAGCTCGCGAACGCGCAAGTCCCTCGCCTTGGACGACCCGAGGTGCAAGTGGGCTCTAGAGATCGCGTTGGCGGCACGCTAGCGTTTCAATGGTTGCCCACCGACAACCTGAGTTTGAACCTCGACGTGATCTATGCCGAGTTGGAAACAGACTTCGATCGTTACACCAACAACATGCTGGTGCGCGCGACGGGTCCGAATACCAACAACGCCACCGGGTTCGGTTTCATCATCCCGCGCAACTTCGTCCTGGATGAAAACAACAGCGTTGTGAGCGGCACATTGGATGGCGCGAAATACTGGTCTGAAAACCGATTGTTCCAACAGGAATCGGATTTCCTTCACGTAGGGTTGGGTGCAGAGTGGAAACCTACGGATTTGCTCACCATTGCAGCCAAAGCTTCTCAAGCCGAGTCCGATTTCAGATGGCGCATGACGACATATCTGTTGCTGTCTGACCCAGGTGTCGTGAACATCAATGTCGGCGGCGGCATCCCTCGCATCGAGCCGCAATTAGACCTGGCAGATTCGAGCAACTGGGCCTTCGACACGATTCGCGTTCAACCGCGTACTCGTGAAGAGGAGAACGAAAACTTCGCCCTGGACGTCACCTTTGGCGAGGAAGACCTGAATGTCAAAGTTGGCGCGCTGTACAACAACTATTTCCGCGAGCGCCTGGCATTTAGCTCTTCGATAGGCGTGAGCCAGGGTGCCGCACTGCAGCCATTTGGCTTCACCGGCGGATCGGATCTTTCAGCCTTCGATATTTCAAATTTCAGCCGCCCAGTGCCAGTGAATTTCGGCGAGAACTTCGATGATTCACCCGGATACCGATCCTGGGCTGTCGCTGACCTGCGCGCGTTCAGCTCGCTGATGGACCCGGATGCTCTCGATGCAGCTGCAAATCTGGACTTTCAAAACTCCGGCAGTTTCGAAGAAGACAACATCTCGGCTTACATCGAAGGCAACGCGCTGTTTGACTTGGGAGGTCACGCACTGCGCGTGAATGTCGGCCTACGGTACGTAAAGACGGAGCAGGAGCTGATCGGATTCATTCGGCTCCCGACGACGCCAGCTGCAGCGGACAATCTATTCAATCTTCGTCCCGAAGATTTCGGTCGCAATACGATCGAAGGTGAATACTCCGAGGTATTGCCGTCGCTTAACGTCGCTTACAACATCACCGACGATTTAGTAGCGCGTTTTGCTGCTTCGCAGGCAATGACCCGACCAAACCCCGGCGACATTCAACCGTTCACGAGCTTCAGCACCGGCGGCGTGGTGAGCCAAGGTAATCCGAACTTGGACCCGTATCTGTCGGATCAGTTGGATGGCGGCCTGGAGTGGTACTTTGCGCCCGGCGCAGTAATCGGCGGAAACTTGTTCTACAAGGAGATCACCGGATTCGTGACACGCGGCAATACCTCGCAACCATTTAGCAACTCGGGCATTCCGATCGACACGATTACCGATCCTACGCTGCTGTCGCTGTTGCCAAACGGTGCGAGCACGATCGTGCTATTCAATACGCCGATAAACATCGACGCGACGACCTACTTGAAAGGCGCGGAACTGCTTTATCAACAACGTCTGGATATGCTGCTTCAGGGTTCCGGCATCACTGTGAACTACACACGGTTGGATCCAGGAAGTCAGACGATCCTGGGCCTTGCCGAAAACAACTACAACATCGTGGGTTACTACGAGCAAGAGCGCTTTGCGGTCCGGCTTTCGTATAACTATCGCGATGACTATGTGGAATGCACCGTGAACTGCGGATCCACCTCTCCTGAGGTCGGTTACCGTCGTGAAGCTGGTTACTTGGATCTATCCAGCAGCGTGAACTTCGCAGCTTTCGGCCAAGACCTCACCTTGAGCTTCGAGGCGCTGAACCTCACGGATGAAGAAGAGTATTCGTTCTACGGATATGAGAATCGTGCCAACACGCTGAACCGTCCAGGACGCCAGTACATTCTGGGTCTTCGCGGCTCGTTCTAATCCATCCTTCAAGGGGCCGGATCACATCCGGCCCCTATTTGGACGGAATCGAGGGAGAAGCTCGTCTTCTCCCCTCTTTGGGCCCTTTTTTGCTATTCGCTCCCTCATTCTCTTATTCCCTATCGCTAACCGCTCCTTCGCTCACGTCCAGCCAGCATCCACTTTGTATTCCTGCCCCGTGCACATGCGTGCATCGTCCGATGCCAGGAACACCACGAAGTTCGCCACGTCTTCGGGTTGGACTTGATCGGGTAGACATTGCGTGCGGAACAGCTCTTCCTTCGCTTCCGGTGTGAGCCATCGCTTCTGGCGTTCGGTGATGGTCCATCCCGGAGAGAGCGTGTTGACACGGATGCGATCGGGTCCAAGAGCACGCACCAGGCCGCGAGTCAGTCCGTGCATGCTCGCTTTCGCCATGGCGTAAGCCGGATATTTGCACTCTTTGATCTGCCAGCCGCCCGAACCTACATTGATGATCGAACCTCCGCCGAGCCGGCGCATGCCGGGAACCACGGATTGGATGGCGAAAAACGCAGGACGCTGATTGATCGCCATCCGATCGTCCCAGTATTCGGGCGTGACGCTCAGCAAGTCGTGCCGCTCGTCATTCGCGACGTTATTCACCAACACATGAAAATCGCCAAGCTCCTCGGCGGCGGCTTTGATGCAGCGCTGCAGCGAAGGAATATCCCGGACGTCACACTCGCTCCACCACACCTTGCATTGGTCCGCCAGAGCGCGGGCCAAGGCCTGCGCCGGCTCCCTGACGATATCGACGAACGCCACGTGTGCACCTTGTGCGGCGAACGCGGTCACGATCGATGCGCCGATCCCAGTCGCACCGCCGGTGATGAACACGCGCCGATCTTTCAGGCACTGGAACCGTGCACATGAGCTTTCGCTCCCTAAAGCAGACATACGAACTCCACGGAATGTCGGAAATTAATAGCGTAGTCTTCCACGGGTCTCTACGCTTCGGATCATCGGGTTGATCGGGGCTCTATCCGGGGTATCGGGCCTATATCGCTTGCGATATCCCTTGTGTGAGAACTGATATTTTGCGGCGGGACGATCCGCCACGTACGATCATGCCAGAAGCCGCCGCCAGCATATAAATGATAGGCGACCCCAACCGTTAAGATGTGTACGGATTAGCGCATGAGCGAAAAAAGACCCAAACGCCGCAGTCACGACTGGTTCCTAAGAAACGACCGCGATGGCTTCATGCATCGCAGTTGGCTGAAGAACCAAGGTTATCCGCACGACCTGCTCGATGGGCGGCCAATCATCGGCATCTGCAATACGTGGTCGGAGCTGACGCCGTGCAACGGACATTTCCGCGAGCTCGCCGAATTCGTAAAGCGCGGCGTGTATGAAGCCGGCGGATTCCCGCTCGAATTTCCGGTTATGTCACTTGGGGAAACGCAGCTTCGCCCGACCGCGATGTTATTTCGCAATCTCGCGAGCATGGATGTCGAGGAATCGATCCGAGGCAATCCTATCGACGGTGTCGTGCTGCTCATGGGTTGCGACAAGACGACGCCCTCACTGTTGATGGGCGCAGCGAGCTGCGATCTTCCAACCATCGGCCTTTCAGGCGGCGCAATGCTCAACGGTCGCTTCCGCGGCGGCACGATCGGTTCGGGCACGGGTGTGTGGGAGATGTCGGAGAAAGTGCGCGCCGGTGAAATGTCGATGGAGGAATTCACCGCTGCTGAATCGTGCATGCATCGCTCGCAAGGCCATTGCATGACGATGGGAACGGCCTCGACGATGGCATGCATGGTCGAGTCTCTGGGCATGTCTCTGCCCGAGAATGCTGCGATTCCCGCACCGGATACTCGCCGGAAGCGTCTCGCACAACTCACTGGCCGGCGCATCGTGGAGATGGTGAACGAAGATCTGCGCATGTCGAAGATCCTCACTCGTGAGGCCTTCGAGAATGCGATTCGCACCAATGCAGCAATCGGCGGTTCCACCAATGCGGTGATCCATTTGCTTGCCATCGCAGGCAGGATGGGAGTGACGCTAGCGCTGGAGGATTTCGATCGCCTCGCATCGCATGTCTCGTGCCTCGTGAACCTGCAACCGTCGGGCGAATATTTGATGGAAGATTTCTATTACGCCGGCGGTCTGCCAGCGGTGTTGCGAGAAATCTCGGACCTGCTGAGTCGCGATGCAATGACCGTCAACGGTAAGACCATCGGCGAAAACATTCGCTCGGCGCCCTGCTTCAACCGCGAAGTCATCCGGTCCATAGATAAACCGTTCAAGGCTGAAGCAGGTATTGCTGTACTTCGGGGAAACCTCGCACCCGATGGCGCCGTCATCAAACCGTCGGCAGCATCGCCGCACTTGATGAAGCATCGCGGACGCGCCGTCGTATTCGACAGCATCGAAGACTTCCATGCGCGGATCGATCGCGAGGATTTGGATGTAGATGAGAATTGCGTTCTGGTTCTGAAGAACTGCGGCCCGAAGGGATACCCCGGGATGCCCGAAGTGGGCAACATGCCTTTACCGCCGAAGGTTCTGAAGAAAGGCGTAACGGACATGGTGCGTATTTCCGACGCACGCATGAGCGGCACTGCGTATGGCACGGTCGTATTGCATGCCTCGCCTGAAGCGGCAGCCGGCGGTCCCCTTGCGCTGGTGCGAGACGGCGACATCATCGAGCTGGACGTCGCTGCACGTCGTATTCATCTCGATGTGTCGGATGAAGAGCTCACACAACGCAAACTCGATTGGAAACCTTTACCGACGCCCACTCGCGGCTGGTATCGCCTATATGTCGAACATGTTCAGCAAGCGCATCTCGGCGCCGATCTGGATATCCTCGTCGGCGGCAGCGGCGCCGATGTGCCGAGGGATTCGCACTGAGCGGCGTCAAACATTAAATCCGCAGTCGGCAGTCCGTAGCCAGCACTGCGCATGCGCAAGAACCGCAACCAAAGGTTGTGGGCTGCGGACTGCGGACAACAGACTGTAGACTCACCTCATGCATCCCCTCTCCCCCGTCCACTGCGTCTGGCCCGCGGGTGCGCTTCTCGGAGAAGGGCCGGTGTGGTCGCAACGCAAGCAAGCGCTCTTCTGGGTAGATATCCTCGGACGCAAGCTCCATTGCTACACACCGCGAGCTTCAGGCGTGCGCACCTGGACATTCGAAGAAGAAATTTCCGCGATCGCGGAGCGTGAGCGTGACGGTTCGCTGGTAGTCGCGTTGCGCCATCGTTTCGTCATCTTCGATCTCCAAAGCGAGCGGCTCGAACCGATCGCCGATGCAGAATCAGATCGACCCAATAATCGCTTCAACGATGGTAAATGCGATGCTCGCGGTCGGTTCTGGGCGGGTTCGATGGATTTCGCCGGAAGCAACTCGACCGGTGCCCTTTACTGTCTGGATGCCGAGCATCGATGCACGCGACATCTCGATGGATTCGCGATCACGAACGGACCGACGTGGTCGCTCGACGGACGCACCCTGTACTTTACCAACACCGCCACTGCGCGCATCTTCGCGTTCGACTTCGATCCCGAGCTCGGGACGCTTTCGAATCAGCGGCTCTGGTGCAAGTTCGCACCAGAAGATGGCTCACCCGATGGCATGACCACGGACGCGCAAGGCCGCATCTGGATTGCTCACTGGGGCGGCGGCTGTGTCACCTGCCACACACCGAGCGGCGAGGAAGTCGCACGCATCGAAGTTCCCGCCAGCAACACGACTAGCTGCGCATTCGGCGGCCCCGAGCTCAAAACCCTATACATCACCACCGCCAGCATCGAGCTTGACGAAGCGCAGCGCCGCGACCAACCCTTCGCGGGCGGACTATTCGAAGTGGAATTGGACGTGCAAGGATTACCCGCTGATCGCTTCGCCGGCTGATTTGGCTTCAGTCGCGATTCGCGACTCGTGATTCGCGGATCATCAGGCGCCGGTTTGGATGCCCGTGATTCGTGATCCATGACCCGAGCCGTCAGACCACATGCAGAAGGCTTGCTACTTACTACCCGCGACCCGCTTCTCTCGGTCAGGTGAGCAACAATTGCCTCGCTGGAGCGACTCTTCGAAGGGCGAAGTTGACGGCGGAGCCGTTACAATGTGGGATGCACTACCTGAGTCCCTCCTCGCCACCCACTGGCGCAAGCCCCGTTCCTCGTGCCTTCACTATCGCAATCTGCTGCGCGATTGCCGGCGATGTGATTGCTAGCGAATTACCGCAGATCGAACCGGTTCAGGTCACGGCCACGCGGCTTTCGGATCTGCCGCCCGTTAGTCTCACCATCGTCGATGAGCAAAGTGTCGAGGCTCAGCATAGCGCCGACGTCGTCGACTTGTTGCGACTCACACCGGGAGTTTCAACGACGCAACCTGGCGGAGCCGGTGGCATCAGTGAAGTGTTCCTGCGCAGCGCGGAATCCAATTTCACGGTCGTGCTGATCGACGGTGTCCGTGTCAACGATCCCTCCAATCCACGAGGCGGCGGCTACGACTTCTCGACGCTGAGCTCGAATGAGATCGAGCGGATCGAGATCGCCCGCGGTGCATTGTCGGCCGTGCACGGTTCGGATGCGATGGCTGGCGCAATTAACATCGTGACGAAGCGCCCAACGGCGAATCCGACGGTGAGCACACACGTTGAAGCGGGAAGCGATGAGTTTCAGCGCATCTCGGCAATGGCTTCCGGCCCGCTGGGCTCGAGTGCCGCCGGCAGTATCAAAGGATCCTATTCCGATTTCGGCGACGCCGTCGAAGGCTCCGGTCAACGAATCGCGAGCGTGCAGGCGGATCTGGAGTTCGGCAGCGCATCGGCAGGGATAGGGAACGTGCGCAGCGGGGTCAGATATGTAGAACGCGATCGCAAGTCCTTTCCAGACGCGAGCGGCGGGCCGCTGTTCGCGATTCTTCGCGAGAGTGAACGCTCGCAAGCAGAGGAATCTTCGGCGTGGGCGCGCTCGACTCGAGCGTTGAGTTCCGCATGGACGATGGACACTACTGCATCAGTCTTCCGACGGCGCGAGGATACAGTGACTCCGGCGATCGTCCCTGGTGTCTTCGAGGGTGTGCCTTCTACCGTGAGCACCAGCCGTTTTCAGCGCGGTCAAGTAACGGTTGCGAATCGCTACGCCGCGACATCAGCGGTGGAGTTGGGGGGAGGCATCGATCTGCAGTTCGAGGATGGAGAGCGCGACGGCGAAATCGATCTGGGCTTCGCAACACTACCGAGCAATTTCGATTTGGATCGGCTGATACGCGCGGCGTACGCGGAGGCACGCTATCGATCCGAAGGCGGCATCGAGTTGTACGGCGCGGCACGCCTGGATGATTCCGACGAGGACAAGGCACGCAGCTCTGGCCGAATCGCTGCAAGGTATACGCACGCTGCTCTGGGCGCATCCATCCATGCAAGCTGGTCCAATGGTCACAAGCAGCCGAGCTTCTACTCATTGGGCGACACACTGGTCGGCAATCCCGATCTGCGCGTAGAGACGAGCGAGGCACTCGAGATCGGTTTGCAGAAATCTTTCGTCGAGAACCGCTTGGTCGCATCGCTGACTGCGTTTCGGACCGAATACGAGGATTTGATCGATTTCGACTTCCTCACCTTTCGGCTGGTCAATCGCGATCGAGCGCAGATCGATGGAGTGGAAGGCGCACTCACTCTACGCCCTACGCAAACGCTGACCGCACGCGTCCACGCAACACTCACCGACATCGACCTCGGTGCGGACGAAGCAACTTTGCTGTATCGGCCCGAGGAATTCGGAGGTCTACAAGTGGATTGGCGACTTCGCGATCGCTGGTCCTTGCACGCCCAAGGTCAATTCGTCGGCAAGCGGGAAGGCAGCTCTGTCCCCACCGGGCAGCTTAGCTTGGATTCGTACGAGCGCATCGATCTCGCCCTCTCACACGACTTCAGCGAACAGACGACTTTGTTCGCGGCGCTGGATAATGTGTTGGATGAGGACTACCAAGAAGCTGTGGGCTTTCCCAATGCCGGTATTCAGTTCCGACTCGGCGCCAGTGTGAGTTTTTAGCATTCGATCGCACGATCTCGGCGGAGTCGAAGCAATTTAGAATCGGCACTTGAGTAATCTGCCGCGGCCAGCGGCTCGCAACGCTCTAGGAGAACTCGATGAGAGCATCGTGGCGATACGGTGTTGCAGCGGTCATCGGATTAGTCGCAACGGCAGTGCTGGCCGCATGCGCTTCCCTGCAACGTAAAGTCGAGTTACCGCCTACCGCGGAGCGCGGACATGCACCCTGGGTGTTTCGCTCGGTTCTAGACCGGCGCCCGCGCATGATCACCTTCGCGCTATCGAAGACGATGTGGGCGGCGTACGACACACAGCAAGCGACGCTCTATAAAGTTTGGCGCGACGGTGTGGAGTTCGACGGCGCCGTATATACAACTCGGCATGGCCCGCAGCCCGCAGCCGAAGGTGCGGGATACATCGTCAACTCCGTTCAATCTCCATGGCGTGTCGTCGTAAACGGTCAAGAGCACACTCCGACGATTCAATATCTCGGTCATCGCTTCGACGCGGGTCACGCAGCGATTCGTTATGAGCTCACGTTCATGGACGGCAAGCGAATCGAGATCGAGGAATGGCCAGAAACGCTTATGGGTGACGACGGACGCCCAGGATTCTTTCGCCGCTTCGACATCCTCTCGAACGAGAGCAATGCGCGCGTTGTGCTGACGACGGATCTGCAATCCTTGCAAAACCTCGAGGATGTTCACACGAATGGCGAATGGAAGGTGAACGAGTCTGCCGAACGAAACGGCACTGTTGGTTTGGTGGGACAGCTAACTCTTCGATCCAATCAGACGAGGTTTGCAACGACGTTCGCCAGTGAACCCGCTGTGACACCACCCGCACCGACGGCCGAAGTGAATCCTGCGCTCGAGATCATGGAAGGCAGCGACTGCAACGTTTGCCACAACGCCAATCAACATACGATCGGACCTTCTTACCGTCAGATTGCGCAGCGCTATAAAACGACTGATCGGAATATCGAATTACTCGCTCAGAAGATCATCTCGGGCGGTGCTGGTGCATGGAGTGACGTTCCGATGAGTCCTCACCCAGACATGCCTCAGCAGGACGCGCGAACACTTGCTGCCTATGTGCTCGGCTTCGACAAAGAAGACAAAGAAGGTGTTGAGCTTGGTGTCATGCCAGCGAACGAAACCGCTCCTCAGAATCTGCCACGTGGCCTGGAACCTGGCATCACGCTGCGTTACTACGAAATCGCCGATCCGGTGATCGGCGTTCCCGTCATCAATGAAGGTCAGCAACCGAGCAAGTTGAGCGTTCTACCTACGCTATCACTGACGATGAATCCGTCCGCCCCGGGCGAGTATGGTTTCGAGGAATTCCAGCGCAAACGTAAGTTCGTCATCCACGCGAGCGGGACGCTTCAGATCAGTAAGCCAGGCAAATACCTATTACGCATCGAAGATGGGAGCGGGGACTCGCGGCTGTTTCTGCGCTCGCGCAAGATCATCGAAACCCAAGCGAATTCCGCGCCGCAAGCTGCCGTTGAGTTAACGGCCGGCCGGCATCCGATCACCATCGAATATTCCAACTCGGCCTTCAACGATTGGCACACTCTGCAATTGATGTGGCGCCCGCCCGGAGAATCGGAATCCATCGTGCCTGCATCAGCGTGGGCAACGCAGGTGCCTGATCGAGCATCGGTCACGCCCGGCTTCAAAACATATACGTTAATGCCTCCGATTGGCGTACCCGGCGATCAGCTTCCACTCACGGACGTGCATCCCAGCTTGCGCCTGGTGACCATCCGTCCGGAAACGTTTCAACCGAAAGTCGCTGGCATGGACTTTCTCTCCGACGGTCGACTAGTGGTGAGCACGTGGAGCCCTGAAGGCGGTGTCTATGTACTCGAAGGCGTTCAAGGCAATGACCCTGGTGCGGTCAAGATCAAACAAGTCGCTTCAGGCTTGGCAGAACCGCTGGGGTTGAAAATCATCGACGATCGAATCTTCGTGTTGCAAAAGCAGGAGCTCACGCAACTCATCGATCACGATGGCGATGAGCTCATCGATGAGTATCGGCTCGTCAGCAATGATTGGACTGTCACGGACAATTTTCACGAGTTCGCTTTTGGGTTGCTGTACGAAGACGGAGCATTCTACGCGGCGTTAGCCTCCGCCATTCTTCCGGGCGGCGCGCCTGCTGAGCCACAAGCTGCCGATCGCGGCAAATTGATGCGGATCGATCGCGCAACTGGCAATGCCCAGAGCGTTGCACGAGGTCTGCGAACACCGAATGGCATCGGCTACGGCGTCGATGGAGAGAAGTTCATCGCGGACAATCAAGGGAATTGGTTGCCGGCGAGCAAGATCGTGCACGTGCAGCCCGGCGCCTTCTACGGTTTCCGCGCGGTCGATCCGGCGCGCGATATGAATCTGGCCGAAACACCGCCGGTCGTATGGCTCCCGCAAGATGAAATCGGCAATTCGCCGACGAACCCCGTTCCACTGAACATCGGCATCTACCAGGGACAGATGATTCACGGCGATGTAACTCATGGCGGGCTGAAGCGTTTGTTCGTGGAGAAAGTGAACGGTGCCTATCAAGGCTGCGTCTTCAGGTTCTCGCAAGGTTTGGAAGCGGGCGTCAATCGCACGATCTGGGGCCCAGACGGCGCGCTCTACGTCGGCGGAATAGGCAATCCTGGAAACTGGAGTCATGCAGGCAAGTTGTTCTATGGCCTGCAGAAGCTCGTTCCCACGGACCAAGTGGCCTTTGAGATGCTTGCCGTGCGCACTAAATCCAACGGGCTGGAGATAGAGTTCACGAAGCCGTTGCGTCCGGGCGATGGTTTGCGGCCGAGCGATTACCTCATTCGGCAGTGGCGCTATGTACCATCTGAGGAATACGGTGGAGACAAGATCGATGAAGAGCTTCTGACAGTGCGCTCGGTCCAACTCTCACCCGACCGTAAGCAGGCGCTGCTGCAGATTGATGGGATGAAACCCGCTCATGTGATTTATGTGCGGATCGCCCACCCATTCATCAGCAGCGAGAACGAAGAGATGTGGACGACGGAAAGCTGGTGCACCGTCAATTCATTGCCGACTGAAAGCATCGCTGCGGCCTCTCCCACTACGGCACACAACATTCTCACTGCGGAGGAGCAAGCAGCCGGGTGGCGGCTGCTCTTCGACGGTGTCAGCACCAAGGGTTGGCGCAACTATCGGCGCAACTCCATCGACCCTCGTTGGCAAGCTGTGAACGGCGAGCTCACGCTTACTAAGGCTGGCGCTGGAGACATTGTTACTCGAGAGCAGTTCGAGAATTTCGAGCTGCAATTCGAATGGAAAATCTCCCCGAACGGAAACAGCGGCGTGCTCTACATGGTGCAGGAAGGCACACACGAGGCCGTTTGGCATACCGGGCCTGAGATGCAGATTCTCGACGATGACGGTCATCCGGATGGGCGTATTCCGAGCCATCGTTCCGGTGCCAATTACGATCTGCAAGTGCCGAAATATACCGTTACAAAACCGGTTGGCGAGTTCAACGTGGCGCGCATCCTCGTGGACGACGGACACGTGGAGCATTGGTTGAACGGCCGCAAAGTCGCGCAGTACGAGCACGGGAGCGAGGAATGGAAGGCGCTCGTGCACAAGAGCAAGTTCGCCGAGCTACCGGATTATGGTCGCTTCCGATCCGGGCACATTGCATTTCAGGATCACGGCGATCGAGTGTGGTTCAGGAATATCAAAATCCGCCCACTCTAAGGGTCCTCCGCGCTCGCCATAATTCGTCAGAATGAAATCGAGGTTCGACGCAATTCATCGCGAGCACACCTCGAATACAGCGCGAAATCTCCATCGGACCAGCCGATGGAGGATTCGCGATGAGTGCAAACGCCCGACCCCAACCTACGCCATTCCGTCCTGCGACCAAGTACAAACGTAACGTCTGGCCGCCGCCCTACTCGCTGCCGGTGCTTTCCGCTGCCCCGAGGCTCGCGCAAAAGTACGCATGGCAGCCGCACTGGTGGGAAGGCAGTGGGAGGAAGTGACAGAGAGTGACGGATGAGGAGTGACGAAGGAGGAGCCTGAGCCTAATTCCAGTCTTGCCCGTCACTGTTCACCTCTCATCGCCCCCCTGAACACTGTGCCGCGATCACCTACACGACTCACTTCTCTGCCGCAACGCGGAACCTCGAGGAGTACGAACCGTTCTTCAACGGTCGAATACCCAGGGAACGTGATGCGAGTACTTATTGTCGAAGACGAACCGCTAATTGCGATGAGTTTGGCCGCGGAGCTGACATTGGCTGGCCACCACGTCCTGGGACCGTCGGGAGATGCGACGGAGGCGCTGTGTCTGGCTGACATTCATCACGCAGACATCGCACTCGTCGATGCCGCCCTGGAGAGCACGATGGGAGCGGTGGAACTCGCGCGAATTCTTCAAACTCAATGCGAGGTGCCGGTCTTGTTCATGACCACGGAGCCGCAACTCACGCACGAGAGCTCCGATGCTGCTCTGGGGATGATTGCACTACCATTTGATCCGTCGGAAATCCCGGAGAGCATTCGAGCCGCGCAAACCGTGATGCGAGGTGAGGAGCCGGATCCGCCCACTGTGCCGCATTCGCTGCAGTTGTTCTGACTAAGCCGTTGCGGGTTGGCGCGTGTGTGCGCCTCCTTCCCAGTGGCGTATTGCGGCTGACGCCAGTATCAAGGCTATGACACTCATCGCTAGCCAAGCGACGCCGACGCCATAGACGACGCCGGTGATGCCGTAACGCGCCCCGTAGCTGGCACACAATACACCGGCAAGCAATCCAATCCACGTAAGCACGTTGAATTTCGCGAGTGCAGCGGTAGATCCGAAAGCTTGCACGATCGCACTTACGAAACCATTCGCGACTTTGATCAGACCTGTCACGATCACCGCGGTGAGTAAGGCCCAAGTGATTGCATATCGACCTTCGAGAAAATGTTCGGCGATAAAGGGAGTCACGATCCCAACCGCGAGCACCGAAGCGATAGACGCGGCAGAGACGATCGCTCCTTCGCGTTTCATCAAGCGGCGGACGTCCTGTCGGTTCTGACACGCGCGTAGTCCAGGCAGCAGCGTGTGTCCCACACCAATTTGCAACATCCGAAAAGGGCTGCCAGCAATGGCCGCCACCACGGCGAACGTCGCCAGATCCTCCATCGATAGGGTTCGAGGAATGACCAAGCGTTCGAGTTGCCACAGCACTTGCGTCGCAAGCAGGATCCCAAATCCGGCAAGAGACTCACGGACGAAGTTGCGCAGCGGCGGTGAGTCGCCTTGCCTAAGCCGAGTCTTCGAGCTTGCCCCCCATCCGATCGCGCTGGTGATTAGATAAGAAATCGCGATCATGATGGCGATCGGTAGCGCCTGCCTACTATCGAGCGCCCACAATACCGGCACTGCCAATAGCAAGATGTAGTTGTGCACCTGACCTAAGAAGAGCGAGAACCCGAAACGTTGTTGGGCTTGGAGCAACGCACTGCCGAATCGGTTGAAGCTGGAGGCGATGCTCGCAACCAATAGACAAATCAACATGGCGATGCCAACGCTGTAGAGTGAGTGGGCCGCAACCGCAATGAGCAAACCGGTGACGATGCTCGTGGTCAAGCCCCAGTTACGCAGCTCCCTGCTCGCATCCAAGCCATGGCGATTGATGGAAAGATCGAGCCCGAAAGGGCCCAAGGTCAGACCGAGTTGCACGAGCGCCAGGAATAACGAGAGCGTACCGTACTCGGTCGAGACGAGGACGCGCGCGAGCAAGATATTCGCGGCAGCAAATCCGAACCCGCCAGCCATCAGCATGGCTGCCGCACGCAGCGCAGGCGAACGCAACAGAGCGCCGATCCTCTTTTTCAATAACCCTCCCCAGGGACTAGACGCGAGCAAGCCTCGCTGCGTCGCTGCCAAACTCGCGACGGATGCAATGGTTCCCGACGATCCTATTATGCGGGAGCATACTTGGCGAATGGTTGTCTTGCCGAAGCACACGCTTGAGGTAGCTTTATGCGCGCCAGACTCATCGCATCTTTGTGCGGCTGGATCGTAGCGATCGCAGCGGCAGATCCTCTTTCATTCGATACCTCGGGCGGAGATGCCTGGACGTTCGAAGCTGAACTCTCTAGTGATCTAGGGAACACCCGTGTGATGAGGTAATCGTGCAGTCACCCGCCGGCTCGCGGCAGGCACTGAAGCTGGAGCGCCGCTTTACGGTCAAGGTCCCACTGCTACCGGGCAGTAACTCAATCGAAGCCATTTGTCGGGAGCGGGGCCGGCAAATTGCGCGCTCAGATGTCCAGCATTGGCGCGTACGACTAGCCGATAAACCCAAAGCGTGGGTCCGCCTCGGGTTTGCCGGTGAACGTATACGACTCGATGATCGCGCAATCATCTATGGCGCGACGCCTTACGTATTCGATCCGCAAACGTTTCGCGGCATCCAGGCAAGGCTCGAGGAGATCGCCGCACTAGGCGCGAACGTGCTTTGGCTGTCACCCATCAACGCTGCAGCGGACGACGATTTCGGCTACGCAGTGACTGATCATTTCGATTTGCGCCGCCGCTTCGGCACCGCCAGATCGTTCCGGGCATTGGTCGCTGAGGCGCACCGAACGCAGCGAAGATGGCGCGATCGCGCAGTATTTCGATTGGACGCATTTGAAGAATCTCGATTACGACAACCTGGAAGTGCAGAACTACATCATCGAAGCGTTCGGTTATTTGGTCCGGGCTTTCGACGTGGATGGATTCCGCGTGGATGCGAGCTGGGCAGTGGCCGAACGCGCTCCAGAATTTTGGCCGCGCCTACGAGCCGAGCTCAAGCGCATCGATCCGAATATCCTCCTGCTCGCGGAGGCATCAGCTCGCGATCCCTACCACGTCGCGAATGGGTTCGATGCGGCGTACGACTGGACTGAAAGCCAGGCGAATGGGCTTGGCACGATGTCTTCGATGAAGGGCGGGCGGATCTCAATAAATTGCGCGCGGCGCTCACGAATGAAGAACGTGGCTTCCCCACCGACTCACGAATCCTGCGATTCTTGAATAACAACGATACCGGCGAACGCTTCGCGACGCGGCACGGCGTGCCAATGGCGAGGATTGCCGCGACACTGCTATTCACGTTGCCCGGCATTCCTTTGATATACAACGGAGATGAGATGGGAGCGGCGTTCCTTCCCTACGATGAAGGCCCTCCTTTACAGTGGAACGACACTCATCCCCTGGCAATGCATTATCGCCAGCTCACGTCGGTTCGGTCTGATCACGAAGCGCTTCGCTCTGGAGACTTGCAGCTCCTGAAAACAAACCAGGATGAGGAAGTGCTGGCTTACGTGCGATCCAGCGCCGATCTCGAAGAAATTTTGGGGCTCCTGCATTTCTCGGATCGCGAGATTCGCCTCGAAGGAGCCGATCCGCAGACTCGTGCGACGCTCAGGAGATTTTCCGGAGGGACTGATCTGCTCACAGGGCAGATGAGCGTCGATCGGCAGGGCTTGCGGATCGGTGCTGAAACAGCAGTGCTTTTGAGCAAAGCTGCTCGTGACGAGGTGATGGAGTGATGAGGTGATGACGGCAGAATCGGTCATCACCTCATCGAACCCCTCGCGCCTAACGCTCCGCCAGAGCCGCGACCAAGGCGCCGCGCGCGGTGGCCGTGAGTGGGTCGCTCGCCAGACGAACTTCCGAGACTTGGAAAGGCAACGCACGACGATGCAGTGCTTTTTCGAAGCGATCGCGGAATCCATTCGGCTTCGCGGTGCCGCCGGCCAGCACGATCGGTAACGCCTGATCGGTTCTTGGCAGACGCTGCGACTTCGTCACCGCGCGCGACAGCTCTTCGACCAACATATCGATGAGCTTGTCGTAATAAATGTGCAAGGCTTTGTCGATCTTGTCAGTGGCTGCTCGAGTCAGATCCAGGCTTTCCTCCTTGATCGCCTTCACGCGTGTCGCCGGTTCATGCACGACTGCGCCAACCGAGCTGTCGATGAAATCGCCACCATGCGGGATGCTGAATGTCAGCGAGGGAATCGACAGGAACGAGAACGCGACGTTGCACATCCCCCCGCCACACGAAATGCCAATGCCGGTGAAATTCTCTTTCGACAATTCAGCGAGCACGACGGCCAATCCTTCATTGACCGCAAGCGGCGTATAGCCACGATCGCGCAGATACCGTTTGATGGTCTCTTCGTGATAGGTCAGCTCTGCACCGGTTTCACGAGCGGCTGCAGGAACCGAAAACGCCAGCATTTCACCAGAAGAGCGGGCCGTCGGGATCAACGATCCCAATATCGTCTCCAGTACGTGCGTTGCCGCGTGCTCGGCTGGGTTCAGGATTCCCTTTGCCATTGGCCGGCGGACTTCCGCGTTGAACATGTGCGCGAACTTTTCCGCATCCGAGCCATAGATCACGAGCTCATCGCCTTCGCGATAGAAGTTGACGCGGCTTTGCTGAAGAGTGCTCTCGTGCAGTGAGCTGTAGGGGACGATGAAGAACGCATTGAGCTGCGCACCCGTGTCCGCCTTGCTGGAATCGCCCTTCGCGCTCACCACCTTGCTGGTGCCCACGTCCAATCCGAATCGCGTCCGCGTGCTGGTGTTGTGCGCGCCGCCTGAAGTCGAGCTACCCGACTCGGCTCCAAAGTCACTTCGGTCTTCCATACTTCTATCCTCGCTTATCTGCAATTTGTGGAGTTGGCGATTCGCGCGCAACGCTCGCGTCCGCAGGTGCCTGCTTAGACCATTCTTGATAACGTGACTGGCGCTCGCGCCGCACTTCCTCGATGGTCGTGGAACGCTCGCGTGCTTCGGTCGCGAGCAATCGATCCGCAGCGAGCAATCCAGGCCAAGGCTCGCCCACGGTGTTCAAAAAATCCTCGTCATAGCTGAAACCGAACAGCGCAACGCTCGGGGTCGGTTGTGTATATAGATTGGGAAGCCCGAACGCCTCGAAAGGAAACCCACGCGCCCAGTCGAGGTGATATCCAATCAGCTTACGCTTCGCGTTCACGCTGGTTAGACCATGCGTCACGCACATCTCTGGCGCGATCGCGAAGCGTTGGCGAAGGTAGTGAGTCAAGTTACGTCCGGCGATCAATTGCGCTCGGGTGATCGGCAAGGTCCGGCCACCCTCCCAGCGCGACTCGAACGAGACGCCGAGAAATGCCGAGTTGAGATCCAGATAAACATCTTCATTGCGGGCCCAAATACCGCGGCCCGCATGATTGGCACGAGTCTCATCCTCGACGACGCGATACACGCGACCGAACCGATCGATAAGATAGTTATATGCCTGGACCCGCTGCAGATACTTCAGCAGGCTCGCGGAGCTGCGTCTGAGCTCACGTTCGTAGCCTTCTTCGAGCGGCCACAGATCGCTTTCCGATGTGTGAAAAATGATGCCGACCGGTTTGGTGTGCACGCCGCGTTGCGGCCCCGAGTCGCGATGGTGAACGACATAACTGCGTTCCTTGCCGGCCACTGTGTAACTGGTCTCGACCCGCAGCCCATTGCTATACAACTCCCACCCTGGTCCACGATCCGCCATCCAAATGGTCGTTGGGACGACACCCAGTTCTTCCTCGGGCAATGATTCGGCGACCTGTGCCATGACTTGCGCGGGCGCCATTTCATCGATCGGCTCAGGCATGCTGGTTGCCGCTGCGGCCGTCGAGGCGCTTTTCGTCTCCGCGATCTGCACGGGCTCTTGCTCCCCGCCGATGTTGATGACGATGCCCGCGAATAATGCAGGGATCAGAAAGAGTGCGCCTGCAATGACTCCGCCGAGCGAGCGGCGCGCTGCTCGTCGCGCCATCTGCACACGTTCTACGACGATCTGACTTGCGCTTGCGTCGCTGCGAACGATGCGATGAAGCATCTCTAGCCCGCGCATTCGGTACCAAGCACGACGTACCGGTGCGCAAGGCACCAGATCCACCGGACCTTCTCCACCGTGATCGATGGCGCCACGCAAGTACTTGAGCTTCAGAACAGGATCTTCGATGTCGCCGGTCAAACGCGACAGCTCGGTACCGAACTCGCGCCCGCAGGCATCGCGTTCGAGTCGATACTTCTGTTCTGTTGATATGCTCGTCGTGGCCGTCACGACTGAACTCCTGATCTCACGTTCTTCTATCCGCAGCCCGACAAGTCGCCAACGAAACGAGGGCCGTAGTATTCCGCTTTCCGCGACTACCGCTCTCCTAATCCTCTATGAGATAGATCCCTACACCGAGCGGGCTGGATACGCTTCCGTTTCCTGCCTCGAAACCGGATTATCACTAGGAACCTAGTGCATTGAATCTACGAGGGCCGCGAGTCTCCATGTGTGACGCAGGTCGCGCAATCAGGGAATACTGACAAATCGCATACGGTGTTTGGATTTGCACGACGAAGGAGACCCATCCCTGTTCTGCCTTGAGGCTTGAACCGCACCGGCATTGGATGGAACGCAGTACAACGCATTTGGCAATAGCGCTATCGGTCAAATGCCTTCAATCCCTTACTACCGGTATACTCGCGGCGTCATGAAGCGTCGCGTCTTGCATCGATGGGCGATGTGGCTGCTGCCACTACTGCTGGTACGTGCTCTGGTACCGGTGGGCTTCATGCTATCTGCGCATGGTGGCGAGCTCTCGGTGGTATTTTGCTCAGGGACACTGGCCTCTGCGACACAAGAACTATCGCAGCGTTCAGCGCAGCAGCAAGCGCATCACGGGGCGCATCCGCAAGCACATCAATCGGAACATCACCACCATTCGGGCGGCCCTGAGCACATAGGTAACAGCTCGGCCCCCGAGAGTGGGGATGCGAATAGTTGCCCCTTCGCGCTCGCGGGCAGCGCGCCCGGACAAGAGATTGCTTTCTTCGTGGGCGAGTTTTCGAGCCCGAATCACGATGAAATTTTCGATGCCGCTTCTTTCGCTTCTGCTGGACCACACCGAGCCGACCGCATTCGCGGGCCGCCCGTACTGATCTAAATCCCCAAGACAAGACCGCTGGCCTCCTCGATCGAGTCGATCGGTGTCCAGCCTCACTGCTCTTTTTACGCGGCTTAAGGCCGCCGTAGATCAAGCGAAGGATTTCAATCATGTATGCGCGCGGATTTGCGTCCGCCTTGACGTTCGTGGCCTCGAGCCTCGGCGTTCATTCGGCTGTCGCACAAGGTATTGCAACTGAACGACTGATCGATTCCATTACCGTCACAGCCGATCGCGAGCACAGCGAATTGGCCCTGCCGAACACCGTCGCTACCAAGACCGAGGAGGACTTGCGAGCTCAGAATCTTTTCAATCCAGAGGACGCATTGCGCTACATGCCGAATCTCACGATTCGCAAACGCTACATCGGCGATCGCAACGCGCTAATCGGGGGCCGCAGTTTTTCCACTCTGCAATCAGCGCGGGGGCTCGTGCTGATGGACGGGTATCTACTCTCGAATTTTCTTGGTCGGTTCGATGCGCCCCGCTGGAATATGGTCGCTCCGGAGGAAATCGCACGGATCGATGCGATCTACGGACCGTTCTCCGCGTTGTATCCGGGAAACTCGATCGGCACGACCATTGCGATTCGAACGCGCAAGCCGACGCAATTCGAAGCCAGTGTGCGCACCACGGGCTTCACCGAAGAATTCAGCGAGTACGGCGTCGATGACGATTTCAGCGGATACCAAGCATCCGCGTTCCTAGGCGATTCGTTTACGAACGGCGTCTGGTTCTCACTCGCGGCTAACCATCAGGATGCGAGCGGCCACCCGATGCAGTACTACACCGTCACCGCCGATGCGCAGGGCCAATTTCCGGAAATCGCCGGCGATGCAATCGAGGTGACGGGCGTGCATTTCGATACCGATCCTCGCGGTCGACGTCGCGCAGTCTTCGGTGCCAACGCGGGCGCCATCGATCGCACTGAGCAGGATCAAGTAAAGCTGCGCGCCGGCTATGCTTTCAATGAGTGGCTCGAAGTCGATGGCTTCCTCGCGCTTTGGCGCAACGATACGCGCGCTTCCAATCGCACATTCATGCGTGACGCCCAGGGCGAAGAAGTCTGGTCAGGCTTTGTCAGTGCAGAAAATACCACCTTTGCGATTCCAGCTTCCGTGTGGTCTCCCGGCACGCGCGAGGAACAACACTCCCTATGGGGTGCGACACTGCGCACGACAAGAACCGAAGGGTGGAATGGCTCGCTCGTCTACTCCCGGTACGAGATCGACAAGGATTTACTGAAGGAAGCAGCGAACCCCGATCCAGTCGCGCTCTCAGGCGGCGAGGGCATCATCACGCAGCGCACCGGGACGGGTTGGCAGACATTCGAAAGTCAGGCTGTCTACACGCCTTCAGAGGGAGACTGGACTTCGGGCAAGCACACGCTCTCCCTAGGCTTTCATCGCAACGAGTATCGTTTGCGTAATCCGATCTTCGATACCGCCGATTGGCGCCGCGGCCCGCGCACCGTCGCGCAGAACGTTTTTGGCGACACGACGCTCACCGCGCTTTATGCGCAAGATGAGTGGGACATCGACTCGCGATGGTCGCTGACGCTCGGCATCCGGTGGGAGGACTGGCAAGCGCAAAACGGCGGGCAGCGTGCCGGAAACATCGTTGTCGACTACCCGTCGCGTTCTGATCGAGAGAGCTCACCGAAAGCTTCGTTGGCATTCTCGCCGAATGATGCCTGGACGATTCGAGTGAGTGCGGGCCGGGGGGTCCGCTTCCCGACAGTCTCAGAACTTTTTCAGGGCACCGCCACGTCGAGCTCGATCGTCGTCAATGATCCCAACCTCAAACCCGAAGTGTCGGATGCGATCGAGCTTGCGTTCGAGCATACCGCGCAGTGGGGACGCGTTCGCGCTTCCGCCTTCCAAGATGACGTGCGCGATAGCATCTTCGCGCAGACCAACGTCACCGTGACCCCCAACGTTACAAACGTGCAGAACGTGGATCGCGTGCGCACGCGCGGTATCGAAACCGCGATTGCGCTGTACGAACTGGGCATCGAGGGAATGAGACTGGAAGGCAGCCTTACGTACGCGGATGCAAAGATCCTCGCAAACGGCAACTTTCCCATTTCCGTCGGCAACGAATGGCCTCGCGTAGCGCGCTGGCGCGGCAATCTCCAAGCGATATGGCAACCGAACGAACAGTGGTTAGCGAGTCTGGGTGTGCGCTATTCGGATCGAATGTACGGACGATTGGAGAACGATGACACGAACGCAGACGTGTTTGGCGGAATCTCCGCTTTTGCGATGCTCGATGCTCGCCTCGCCTACGCCATCGCAAGAGAGTTGGAGTTCGCAGTTGGGCTCGACAATCTGACCAACGAGCGTTCGTATCAATACCATCCGCTGCAGATGCGCACGGGATTTCTCGAGGCGCGATGGTCCTTCAAGGGAGCCGGACGATGAGTACCGTATTTCGTATCGCGATGGCGACACTCGCCTGTGTGTTCGGCGCAAACGCCTTTGCCGCACTCGGAACCTCTGCTGCAATGGATCAGCGCGGCCAGTTGTGGATGGCGTATGCAGAGCAAGACGGTGCCGCTGCCAACGTACGCGTCGCGCGTTTCGACGCGCCGAGCGAGAAGTGGCTCCCATCTGTGCTCGTCAACGCCACGCCCGAGCCAGTCTCTTCCGACGGCGAGAATCGGCCGAAACTCGCGTTTGGGCCGGAAAATGAAATCTACGTGAGCTGGACATCACCGACCTCGGCGAAATACACCGGCGACATTCGATTTGCGCG
>JAICPY010000065.1 GCA_025929585.1 Steroidobacter sp. | reverse complement strand
GGTTAGCGGTTAGCGGTTAGGAAGAAAATGCGAGGTGCCAGGTTCAATTCTAGCTACCACCGCTAATTCCGAACTAACCGCTAACCGCTAACCGCTAACCGCTTCCCTCCTAAAACAACCTCGCATACGCACTCGGATCCATTAGCGCGACGAACGCGAGTCCAGCGATTGCGCCTCCTAGATGGGCGTCATGATTGATGCGTCCATGCGGGTGTTTCGATGCATACCAGCTGTACGCCAGATAACCGAGCGCAAAAAGCGGTGCGGGAATCGGAACGGGGATCGGGATGATGAAGAGGGATTGATTCGGGTTGTAGACGATTGCGGCAAACAGAACCGCCGAAATCGCACCTGATGCGCCCAACGATGCGTATTCAGGATTGTTCTTTTGTTTGTAGTACGTTCCCGCATGACTTGCCAGCAAGCCTGCCAGGTACAGCAGAGCGAATCGGGTGCCTCCAATCCACCTCTCCAGCCCGAACGCGAAGAAGTAAAACGTCACCATGTTGAAAATCAAATGCATCAGGTCCGCATGCACGAAGCCGCTCGTGATGACAGTCTCGTACTGCTTCTTGCGCGTAAGCCAGTAAGGACGAAACAGATTGCGCTCGATGATCTTCGGCGCGGCATACAGCCCAAGCAGGCTCAACCCGATCGTGGCGATGAAGATGAGTAGGGCGACGGAGATCTGAGTAGGCAAAGGGTTTATTCCGGGTGACGGGTGACGGGTGACGGGTGACGGGTGACGGGTGACGGGTGACGGGTGACGGGTGACGGGTGACGGGTGACGGGTGACGGGTGACGGGTGACGGGTGACGGCAATAGTTTGTTTTCTCCCTCTGGCCGTCAACAGCCAACTGTCAACCGTCAACTATTCTTCTGGCTGTCAACGGTCAACCGCGAACTTAGTACGCTTCAATGGCATACACGCTGCCGTTCAAGTCGACAGCGTACACGACGCCGTCGGCCAATATCGGCGAGGATGCAAAGCCCCAATCGAGCTTTGCGGCGACGGTGCTTTCGGAAGGTGGTTCGAGCAGCAGCCAAAGCATCTTGCCGGAAGCACGCTCAATACCTGCGAGCGCACCTTCCCGGTTACCGGGGTGCGGTCCTTGGCCGACTGTTCCCGCCACGACAATGCGATCATCAACGGCGACGCGCGCCCAAGCGTAGCCCGGTACCTCGGCTTTCCAGCGACGAGTCCCGTCCGCGAGATCGATCGCAAAGACGCCGGTCGCATCGGAAGAGCCCGTATAGACAACTGACTCTTTGACGACCGGCGGAGATTCGATCCAGGAAAACCAGTAATAGCTTTTCCAAAGCTCTTTGCCGGTGCGTGCATCCAAGGAGATCAGGTCATAGGTGCGGCTTCCGGCAAGCACTTGATTGCCAGCCACCGCGAGATCTCCGGAGATCGGCAGGCGCGCATCGTAACTCCAGCGTTCTTTGCCATCACGCGCCGCCACGGAACGAACGGTTCCATCGAACGATGCGAGCAACACCGCGTCGCCCAACAATGCAGGAGTCGCTGTGATCATGTCGCGAGTCGCCACACGCCAGCGCTCCTGTCCATCTTCTAGATCCAACGCGTAGAGATGATTGTCGCGACTGCCCACGTATACCTGCTGTGCGTCGGCGACGAAGCTCGAACCGAAGCGATCCCAGCGCGTCTTTGGCTGATTCACCGGGATGCGCTTGGGACTCCCCGCATCGATCTTCGTTCTCCATCTTTCCCGCCCGCTGCGCTTGTCGAGCCTATAGGCGAATCCAGAATCGGACTGCACGAAAACACTGTCGCCAATGACGGCCGGTCGCGCTTTGATCGGCTCACCGGTTTCGAACGTCCACTTCTTCTGTCCAGTAGCATCGATAGCGTGGAATGCGCCCGAATCGGTGCCGACAAAAATCAATCCCGTCTCCTTATCTCTTTCTAGCCCAGCCCACACCGGGGAGCGCACATCGGTCCGCCACTTCACGGCGGGTTTCGGTTGGTTCCAGCTCCTCGGCTTAGGTTTCGCCAGCTCCGATGATCGGGTGAAAGAGACGGGTATCTTGTGAACGGGCACGATCGCTTCGGGAAGCGTACCGGTCAAGGTCTTGGAGCTTGCATCGTAGGTTAACGGAAACTCCAACGATGAAGTCGAGACCTTCCCGTCACTGATTTGCACCGTCCCAGCTGACACTTCGTGCACGCCGATGGAAGGAAGCGAGACTCGCATGGTCGGCTTACCTTCCTCATTCGCAAAGTGCAGCACGACCTGTGCCGAATCATTCGCATACTGCGGCTGCGCGGACCACCATCCTTCTAGATCCGCAAACGTGAGGCTCTCTGCTTGCGCTCCTGCGGTCAGGAACAATGCCGCGCATGCAATGCGCGCCGAAAAACCAGATCCACCCACGCTGCACCCCGATGTGTTTCCGAGTAGGTGAAGGATGCCTGGCGCAGCAGCGCCGAAGCAAGCGTCCACGTGTTGTCATATGTATAGCAATCCTTGCGAACACCTCTCGAATCCAGGCGAGCTGATGAGGTCAAGTATTGGCGCCGCGACAAGAAGGTTCTCTCGCAAAATACGCAGAGATCGTGAAGGATAAGAAGGAAGAGATCTTGTGCCATCCCGCGAAGTAGACAGTTGAACAGTTGTCATCGAACTCTCTCACGCAGTGCGGTGGATAGGAGAAGATGACTCTCGCAAAGGGCGCGAAGATCGCAAAGGAAGACGATCGGAACTCGTGATCTCGTACCGCTGCGCTGCCGCGCCGCTGCGACATTCCATGTCACCCGAAACGCGGAGTCCCGAACGCTGAGTGTCACTAACGCGTGACAGATGGATCTCGCAAACGAACGCGGATAGCGCGAGGGCTAGATAACGAAGAGGCGGAACAGCGCGTAGCGTGCGCGACCTGGGCTCGACTGAGTTCCTCAGGAGTTTCTCGCAGTGGCGCGGCGAGTCGAACACACGAATCTTGATCCCTTACTTTGCGATCCTTCCGATCCTTGCGATCTTTGCGAGAGTCATCTTCTCCTAGCCGCCGCGAGATGCTCTTGTTGAAGTCGAGAATCGCGCTGACGAGGTTCCCAGGGAGAGCCATCCACTCACGCCTCATCGTCCATCTCTGAGTGTCCGACGCCGAGGTGGTTGTGGATTTCGGTGACGCCCGCTACGTCGGCAACTAGATCCTCTGCCGCGTATTTCTGCTCGCGATTCTCGACCGTACCGCGAAGCGTCACTTCGGAGTTCTGGAGTTCCACCACGATATTGCGGGCGTCAATGAAAGGATCTTCGGTCAGTTGTTCGCAGATAATTTCCTTGAGCAACTCGTCACTGCGTTGATAACCCTTCGGTCCGCGTCCGCGATGGGAAAGTTCGAGAAGCTCATCGTAAGCGCCACCGGGATAGAACTGCGCGCCCGCGGCTCTCCACTGCATGCGATGCAGCTCGCGATCGGCTCGCGACAGCTCACCTCGGCGTTCGCGAGAAGGACGGATCTGATCGCGGCGCCACATTCCGCGTTGCGTGAATTCCTGATTTGCCATGGCATGCTCCGCTACCCTACCCAAAGACAAACGCGCGTGAACTGTCGAAGGTCCGTTCGGATATCGCGGGTTGCAGGCCCTTTCTCAAGCAGTGCAACGGAACGTCAGCGATGCTGGGGGCGTTGCATCACAGGACACTCACTGAAGACCGATCGTGCAAATCAACACTTCCGATTCCACATCCATGAGAACACTTTGGCTTGTCATCCACGATCGCGAGGATCCGATGGTGCTGAGCCAGACGGAGTACTCCGAGGATGAGGCAATCGACGTATTGAAGCGAACCCTTCGCGAACGCCTCGGGGATGATGTTCACGTCGATCCTCCAATCGCTACCGAACAACTCGGACGTCGGTACGACGTACACGACAAGGACGGATGGCTAGCGACTTATTGGCTTGCGGAACAACAGGTCGCAGGCGATGAGGGCATGCTTACCGCAATCGTGAGTCCCGGCGCGCGCCAACGAGGGCACCACACTTTCCACAAGAGCTGATTCGAACGCCACTTTCCCGCTGCACGTTCGCTACGTCGGAGTGGCGCGATGCTCATAGACAAAGTTACATGCTCTTCTTGTCCGCGCCTGCGAATGGCACACTGACGTAGAGTTAAGCCTACTATTGGAGTCCCGATGATGAAACTCTTGCCTATTCTCTTTGTTGCTGCGTGCTTAGTCGGATGTGGCCAGCGTGATGAGCCGGAAGGAACCGCCGATACGCGCACGCGGCCCGACAACCCGATGCCCGAGCCATCGGATCTCGCGGCGCCGGGCCAAACCCCGGAGGGAGCCTCGGTTCAGTTGGCGCCGACCCAAGGCAATACCGCAGCGGGCTCTCTTGCTGTGACAGCGGCTGAAGGTAGCGTGCGCCTGAGTGGCGCCATCCAAGGACTCACGCCGAGCAGTGAGTTCGGTTTTCACATTCATGAAAAAGGTGATTGCAGTGCGCCGGATGCCAGCAGCGCCGGAGCTCACTTCAATCCGACGAGTGCCGAGCATGGCAATCCGGAGAGCGAGACTCATCACACCGGCGACATGATGAATGCGAAGTCGGACGACAAGGGTGTTGCGCAAGTCGACACGAGTGCGAGCGGCGCCACCTTGCATAGTGGACAACCGACAGATGTTCTAGGCAAAGCCGTCGTATTGCATGAAAAGGCGGACGACTACACTAGCCAACCCTCTGGAAACTCCGGCAGCCGCATCGCGTGCGGAGTCATCACGGTGCAGCCACCTCCACAGACTGCCGGCTGAGGAACTCTGCAGTCCGTGGTCTGATAGACCGCGGCCAGACGCGGAAAGTGGCTACCCCTTCCGCGGTTCTCGCTGCGGACTTCAGACGGCGGACTCTTGCCTAGAATTTGTCCTTATCGAATATTCGCGTCCGCTCGACGACGACCCTGACGTTTCACGATCTCGAATCCCGCCACGCACAACGCGAGCCATGCGGCAGCTACGGTGAAACCGGCGAGCACATCGCTCAAGTAGTGCACTTGCAGGATCACCCGGCTGAAACCCACGAACACTACGAGAAGAATGCAAGCGAGTGCGATCGGAATGTGCCACACGGCAGGTGTATGGCGCACGATGAAATACCCCAGCATTCCATAGACGAAAACGGCGCCCGAGGCGTGGCCACTTGGAAAGCTCCAACCGGAGCTGTCGGTGAGTGCATGCTCATGTATGGGCCGCGTGCGCTCGAACTGCGCCTTCAACAATCTCACGAGAATCCCGCCTACCCCAGTCGCGAGCCCCCACGTTACAAGGTGCAGCCACCACCGCTTGAATAGGAAGTAGGTTCCGATGCCGACGCCGAGAATCAGCAGCAAGTTGCGATCGCCCAGGTGAGTGATCGTCGCGAACACCTCCAGCGTGGGCGCCTCGACATGCTTGCTAAGAGCCCCTCGCAATCGTTCATCGAAAACCGCGAGATCCTCATTCACACCGATTTCATCGGCAAGTTCGACAAAACCGATTGTGGCGGCGAGTGCTACCGCGAAGCTCGCGATAGCGTGAATCCCGAAGTAGCGCCACGCAGTCAACGTATGACTGAGACTAGCGTGCAATAAAGGAATGCGGCGCATTCGTTCTCCGAGTCGAGATCTCGAAAGCCTTATCCATAGGCGAGCGACCCTCCTCCATATCGGCGGCCCCAGCCTCTGAATCGCCGTCCAGATCGCGGCTGCCAACAATGCGACCGCTCCCGCGATGATCAGGAGGGCCGGCACAGCGTGGGCGCCAATCGTCTCGGCGAGATCGTTCATGACAACGTAGTCAACAGACGTGTACCGTAGCGAGAGGAATTGGATTTCTTCTTTGCACTCCAATCATGTTCAAGCTCATGCATTTTCTCGTGCATCGTCGCTTCTTCGCGGCAGTCATTGGTATTGCGATCCTACCCGCTGGCTGGGCTCATGAAGTCGTGATCCAAAACGTCACTCTCCTCACTGCGAATCGATCTCAGCCCGCGCCGAATCAGAACGTTCGTATCCGCGATGATCGGATCGTAGAGATCAGCTCACGCGCGCTCCAGGTGGGCGCGGGAGTAGAACGCATCGACGGGCGCGGCAAGTTCCTGACACCCGGCATCATGGATTCTCATGTTCATGTGGGTGAGCCACCCGGCGTTCCGATCGGGAGCAAAGATCCCGCTCATGCAACGCTGCACTCATCCTTTGCGATCCAACAACCGCGAAGCTATTTATATTTCGGCGTCACTCAGCTATTGGACCTCACAGGTCCGGCTGAAGCGATTGTTACATTCAACGCACAGCCGATTCGGCCAGATTTGTTCTATTGCGGTCTGGCGCCCCCGTTGGATGGCTATCCGACAGTATTCGTGCCGAAGTCCGAGCGCTACTCATTGATGCCGAACTTCATCTATGAGCCGGCGAATGCGGACAAGCATCCGCTCCCTCAGGGGTTCAAAGCCCAGGACCATACACCCGAAGCCGTGGTGAACAGGATTGCACTGAGCGGTGCACGATGCATCAAGGTGCCGATCGAAGAGGGCTTCGGCGGCGCTCGCGATTGGCCGATCCTGAGCACCGAAACCTTGCAACGAGTACGCAAAGCAGCGACCGAACGAGGCTTGTTGCTCATCGCGCATGCGAACGCACTCGGGATGCAACGCATCGCTGTGAATACGCGCGTCGATGTAATCGCGCATGGGTTGTGGAACTGGGACCTCGAGAGCGACAAGCCCGGCGTTCCGCCGCAGATCGCCGCACATCTGCGATCCGTGCACGAGCACAAAATCGGCTACCAGCCCACCATTCGAGTGCTGGCCGGCATGGCCGATTTGTTTCGCGACGACACGCTCAAGGATCCTGCTTACCTGAAGGTCGTCCCGCCCGCCTTGTTGCGCTGGTACTCGACCGAGGAAGGTCAATGGTTCAAAAACCAATTGCGCAAGGACTTTGACGCACCAGACATGCAGATCGCGCACATTCATCTGAAGACTGCGGCGCAAGGGATGCGCGCTGCAAAATTCCTGCACGACCTGGGGCATCCGCTGCTACTCGGCAGCGATACTCCATCCGCGCCGACGTACGGAAATCAACCAGGCTATGACACCTATCGGGAAATGCGCTTCATGGCGCAATCCGGCATCCCACTCGATGCAATCTTCCGCGCTGCCACGATCAATAACGCCCAACAATTTGGCCTCGATCAGGACTACGGCACCATCGAGCCCGGCAAGATCGCTAATCTGCTGCTACTCGATGCGAATCCGTTGCAGACCGTGCGCGCCTGGAGCCTGATAGACAAAGTCGTCCTACGCGGCAAGGTCATCGAGCGCGAAATGTTATCCGCAGAGCGGGTGATGAAGTGATGAGGTGATAACGACAGAGGTCGGAATCCGATTCTTCATCTGCCGTTATCACTTCATCACTTCATCACCTCATCACCTCATCACCTCATCACCTCATCACTGCGCGTCTGCCGCCGCGCGGCCGCGCGCTAGTAATGCGGTGGCTTCTCATCGTCTGCAGAGTAAGCAGTCGGTTGGGCAGCGAATGTTTCTAAACGGTCCTTCAGTGCGGCGAAGTGCGCTCGCAGGTCAGCGATCTCGCGCTGCTGTCGATAGACAACGTCGCTCAACTCAGTATTCGCGCGTTCCAAGAACGCGATTTTCAGTTCCAATCGTTCAACAGCATCCTGGTCCACTTCTCACCCCTTCATCTATCGATGGATTACACGATAGCTTAGCCGGGTGATCCAAACTTGCCTTCGTTGACACTCCTTATCTTTCTGGCCATGGGCGCGAGCTACTCCGGCCCGGACTCTGCTTCGCCTGCGAGTTTGACACGCCCGCCGATTTGTTCGTGCTTGATGCCCCCACTTCCCGCCTCGTCCACTGAGAAATCACCCTCGATCGCCGCCACGGAGATTTCCCCGGAGCCATCGTGGTGAATCGTGACGTCATGCTTGACGGTATGCACGAAGATGTCTCCGGAGCCATCTTCCTCGATTCTCACACTGCCGCTGACCCGTTCGATGCGAATGTCACCGGAGCCGTCGTTGCCGACAGTGATGCTGCCCTGAACGTCCGCCACGGAAATCTCACCCGACCCATCATCCGTCACGATGATTTCGCCCATCACATTACTCAGCATCATGTCGCCCGATCCGTCGGCGATGCGCACGGGACCTTGCACATTGCCTATCGTGATCTGGCCCGAACCATCACCGATCGTCAAACTGCCTCTGATGTTTTCGATGGTCAGATCACCCGAGCCATCGGTCACCCGAGTCGCGCCCACCTTCGAGATCCTGGCAGTGCCGCTCGAGTCCTCCACGTCAATCGACATCCCCGTTGGCACCTTGAGCGTCAGATCGAGCCAGCCATCGCTTACGAACCAATTGATCGGGTTGAATCCTTCGGGAATCTCGGTGGCGACAACGAGAGCATCTCCCTCCCTGCTGATTCGAAGCTGCAGTCGCTCCAGCTGGCCTTCTCTCGGCGCACACGCTTGCGCGTCCGCTTGAACATTGCGCCGGCCGGGCTCACCTTCGATGTGAAGCTCGCCCGCCCCAGCTCTAACGATGACTTGCTTTACACCATCGATGTCAGCTTCGGCGGTGCGTTGCGCACTGAAGCGACAGTCATCAGCTGCCTGAGCGCCTGCAGCCAACATCCACATGGAAAGACCAGTAACGAGCCGATGCATGTTTTCCCCTAAGTTCATTGTGAAATGCCTATTGGACGCATTGGTCGTACCAAGGGTTGCAGCAGGGAACCATTAAGCCGGCAAACTCTTAACTGTATGACTTGGCCGCAAGATCACATCAGACGGCCATTCTTTCAACTGACAGAGTTGCTGTACAGTGCCCATGATGAAGTTGTTGCCAATCCTGATTGTCCTGCCCGCTTTCGCGCTTCTGGGCTGCGAAGATCAGCAATCGGATCCGTCCCTGGAAACGGTGAAGAAGTTCTATAGCTCGCGTATCGAATCGCAGGCGCATGGCATGCCGAGCTTATCCGAGATTTCTCAGATGGCGCCCTATATCAGCAAGGAACTTCGGGCGCTGCTCGATGCTGCGAGCGCGGAATATGCAGGCTCGAGCACGAAGTCTGCGAGCGAGGAGAAGATCGAGGATGGCGATTGGTTCACCAGCATGTTCGATGGTCCGACTTCCTTCATCGTCGGCGAAGTGCAAAGTTCAGGCACGAAGCACATCGTGTCGGTGCGGTTCACTTCTGCGCAACAGCTACCGGCGGTGAACTGGCGCGATCGCATCGTGGTGATCGAAGAAGAAGGCCATCATGTGATCGCGAATGTCGAGTACGAGAATCATTGGGCATTCCAGGACAACACTACATTGGTGGACGTACTCAAGGATCCAAAGGCAAGACGCAAGCGTCGGAGCTAAACGATGCGAGTCAATGCGAGGTCGGCGGTTCGATGAGGATACGCACATAACTTGATCCGAGATGCTTCCCAAACGAGCCTTGAAAATTTCCAGCATCGCACTGCTGTCGCTTTTTGCGCTCGCAGCCGGTGCGGTATTTTGGGTAGACATACCTTGCTCCGATCCCTCGTGTGCTCGAGCACGGTACTCCTTATTCGTGGAGCTCGATTCGTTTCGCGATATCGATGCCATCCCGCTCGAGCTCGACTCCTCTGGGCGCACGGTCTCTGCTCGGAGCATTCTCGCATCCGGCGGCATCGATGTTTCGATCGAGCGAGACGACGATGCCCTCCCTTATGATCCGGAAAGCGGGCCGCTCGATCGCGCTGACCTGTATCAGTACTCCCTTGCCTGGCGCAATCGTGCCGTTCCGTCGAACGCTGACGCGCAAATCTATGCTGTGATCACACCAGCATTGGTTTCCGATCGGGGTGAGCCGCTATTCGGTCTGATGTTCGATGGCGCGGGTCGCGAAGGAATTGCGGTCGCGCCGCTTCAGACAGTGCGAACCTTCCAGCGAACCTCACCTGATTCGATTCCTGCGCTGCAGTTGCGGACCTTCATGCATGAGATGTTGCATGCATTGAACCGCCGCCATCTCGACGCGGCGCAAATGCGAGATGGCCGCATCACGCTGGAAGCGCCGACTCGTTGCTTGGCACGACAAGAGAACGGACAGTGGATATTGGCGGAAGAACCGCTACTCGCACTGAGCCCAGCGACCATTCGATTCTTCCAAATTGCCGCACCTCGCGACATTCTGCCCGGCGGCGCGAACACGCCGTTCGAGGGAATGCGCAGTTCTGCCACCGAGTGTGAGGATGCGCGTGCCAACGCTTACGATGCTCTGGCGAACTCGCGCTGGGAATTTGCGAAGCAGCGATTCTTGGGTCTGCTGGGTGTGGGAAGCGCCAGCGCACAAGAGATCGAAGAAGTAGAACAGGAGCCGCCGCAAGTCTCTTTGCGGGTGCAAGCGCAAGAAGCGCCGTATCCTCTGGGCTATCCGATTGCGATTCGTATCATGGCCGAGAACCAATCCAAGGACGCCTTGCCGATCAAGGAGCGCCTCGCCCCACCCTATGGCTTGATCCAGGTGCAGTACCGATTCAAGGACGAAGAGGAATGGCAATCCTTTCAACCCATCGTGTGGTTCGAACCGGCAGAGGATGAGACAGCGCAGCTCGAACCCGGCGCGCATACCGAGCAAACCGCGCCTATCTACTTCGGGGATGCAGGTTGGACATTTCCCGAACCAGGCGAATACGAGATGCGCGCCAGCTTGAAACCGAGCGAGGACGCGAACGAAACTCTCAGCAACGTGATTACGATTCGTATTGAAGCACCGCAAACCGATGAGGAACGCGCCGTGCTCCAATCGCTGTTGGATAGCGACGGCGCGCTGGATGCCGATATGGGGCGGTTGTTGGTTTTCGGCGGCCGTATCGGCGATGTCGATGCCCGCGCTCCACTTGAGAACGCAGTCACGCAGCATGCCGAATCGGCACTGGGATCGGCGCTCAAACTCACGCTTGCCTCGCAACGGTTGAGTCCCACGATCAATCCGAATACGGGCGAAAGACCTTCACCAGCGTTTGCGGATGCCGAAACGCTATTGGCAGATACGTGTACCGACAGTGGTATAGCCGCTCTCAAGCATGAGCTATTGAAGCGATTTGAGCCGGATCTGCCGCAAGCGATGAAGAGGCGGCCACAGTCAAGCGCCGAAGCCTGGGATGGCACTGCGCCTGAGGGTCAGATAATCGCGACGTACTCCGACCCGAGCCTGGAGCGTTTCGGCGACTCGATTCATTTCTGTCAGAACGATTCGTCGATCAAGAGCAGCTTACGTGCTCGCGCGTCGCAGCTGGCGGGCGAGATCAAACGTACCACCGCAAAAAGAATCATAGTGGTTGGACACGCCGACGCTTCTGGAACGTGCGCGTTCAATGATGCTCTCGCTCTCAAGCGCGCTGAGTCGGTCAAACAGCTGCTACGTCGCGCAGGTATTCGGTCAGATCAGATCCGGACAGTGTCACTGGGTGAACGAAGACCCGTCTCCTTCTCTAACACCGATGAGGCAAGACTTTGGAATCGGCGGGTGGAGATTTTGCTCGAGGATGATGATGAGGAAGACGGCTCGCAGGAAAATACCGAAGAGCAAGAGCGGTTGCTTCCGCAATGTGAGTGATGAGATCGGTGAGTAATAGGCTCATGAAGTGATGGAGCGATGAAGGCAGCCCCCTTCCCTGTCCTCGCCGCAAAGCGAGGCAGGGAATTTCGAAGCGATGTTCAGTTCCTTCCCCCGTTTCCGGGGGAAGGCCAGGTAGGGGGCTTCTCATGACTTCTTCATGACTTCATCGCTTCATCAACGTCACTCGTAGCCGCCACATCATGCTGCTGCAAGTGATTCAGGAGCGCGGCTGAGTCGACAGGCTTGGTGAGATGAACATCGAAGCCCGCCTCGCGCGAGCGGCGTCGGTCTTCGTCTTGGCCCCAGCCCGTGACCGCGATGAGCACAGTGTCCTTGCCCCACGGCTGCTGACGAACCCAACGCGCCGCTTCGAATCCCGACATCCGCGGCATACCCAAATCCATGACGATGGCCTCGGGTCGCACGAGCTCTGCCATCTCGATCGCCGCAAGCCCATCGCCCGCGATATGAGTCACATAACCTGCAAGCTGCGCCAGGATCGCGAGGCTGTTCGCGGCATCGAGGTTGTCATCGACGATCAACAATTGATGGCGACGCTGAAAAATCGGCAGCACATTTTCCGATACCGCCCGTGGCTCACTCGCCGAAACGTCGATAGCCGGCGGTAAGCGAACCGTGAAAGTGCTGCCGCGACCCAGGCCCTCGCTATACGCTTCGATCGATCCACCATGCATCTCGACCAGACGTTTCGCGAGCGACAAGCCGACGCCTAATCCTCCAGAGGCCCGAGTCATCCGGCGATCACCTTGCACGAACAGCTCAAAGAGCTTCGGCAATAGTTCCGGCGCGATGCCAGCACCGGAATCACGCACGCGCAGTACGAACTCACCGCCTTCGCAGCTCACATTCACTTCAATGTTACCGCCAGGCTCGGTGTACTTCGCGGCGTTGTTCAAGAGATTGGTCAGCACTTGCGACAATCGCGTGTGATCGCCCATCACGATCGCAGGCTCCGCCGGCATCGCGACATTCAAGCGATGGTTCACCGCCTCGAACAACGGCCTCACGGTATCGACGGTGGCGGTCACGATCGCGCGCAAATCAAGCTGCTCCAGCCGCAGCTCCAATGCATTACGAGTCAACCGACTCACGTCCAGCAGATCATCGAGCAGGCGCGCCATCAGCCCTACTTGCCGGTCGATCACATCTCGGGCTGCGGAAGAAATCTCTACTGGCACGCCCGGCTTGAGTAAGCCTGCGGCATACCGGATCGGTGCGAGGGGATTACGCAGCTCGTGCGCAAGCAACGCGAGGAATTCATCCTTCCGATGATCGACTTCTCGCAATTGCTCCTCGAGTTGTCGACGCTCGGTGATATCGGTGGTCGCCGCGACGAACCCACGCACCTGCCGGCTCGTCTCGTCGATGTCCGGCACGTAGTGACAGTTCATGAATCGCGTGCCGATTTGCTCGTAGGGCATTTCGATCTCGAAGCTCACCGACTCGCCGGCCAGCGCGCGATTCACATAAGGCTCGATGCGCTCATAAACCGCTGAGCCGAGAACCTCGATCAACGTCTTGCCGAGGACGTCCTCCGGCGTCAAACCAAAGCGACGCGTGTACGCTTTATTGACGAACACATAACGCGTCTCGCTGTCACAGTGCGCAAGCAACACGTCGGCGTGATCGGTTACCAGGCGCAGCTCTTCGTGCGCACGCTTTTGCGCATCGATGTCGGTAGAGGTCCCGCACCATCTGGTGATGCAGCCGCTGGCATCACGGACCGGTATTGCGCGAGTTAGAAACCATCGATACGTATCATCCGAGCCCTTTAGCCTGAACTCTGCGGCGAACGGCTCGCCATTGTCGAAGGCGTGCTGCCAACTTGCGATCATCTTTTCGTAGTCTTCCCGAGGCACCAACGACGCATAGCCCGCGCGATCGATCAGCGGCCGGCCCGTGTACTCCAACCAACGTCGGTTGACGTACTCCACTTCGCCATCCGCGTTGCTGACATAGACAATCTGCGGCATGGATTCAGCGAGGCGCGCGAATCGTTCCTCGCTCTCGCGCAGCGCTTCTCGCGCCTGCACGGTCTCGCTGATGTCGATGATGACGCCGCAGATTTCGACTGGCACTCCCTGCTCATAGCGAATCTCGCCCTTTTGTAGTACCCAGAAAATCTGCCCCTGCGGATCGACGGTCCGATACTGGACTTGATAGTCGCGGCGGCCGGCTTCCTGTTGGCGCTTGAGATATGCATCGACTCGCGCGCGATCCTCGCTGTGGATCGCCTGCAGATGACGAGGCAGGTTCGCAGAGCCCGTTTCAGAGAATGCATCGCGCGCACCGGTTCGCAGATCGTATCTAAAGCCGCTCATTCCGGCCGCATCCAGCGCGATGTCCAATTCGGATTCGGCTCGTTGCTTCGCCTCTTGCGAGCGCTGGCGCGCCTCGTCGATTCGCTTCAATCGTGCGGCAGTCATCAACAGCGCGATGAATAGTACGATCGAGCTGCCCAGCATCATGAGTGCGGTTCTAACTTCCGGGCCGTACAGATTCTTGTACATGCCCCACTGTAGGATCGCGGCGAATGCGAGCGGCAACGCGATGACACCGATTGCGAGCGAACGCATCTCGCGAGCAGCAGGAGCCGCGCCTGCGAGCAGACGCATCCAGCCCAGATCGGGCCGTAAGCACAGAACACCGAAGATCAAGCTAGATAGGCCGAATGTCGTCGGGATCGACATGCGCAGATTGAATGGAGCGCTGTCGATCGCTGCGCCGATAAAGAGGAAACTAACCACGCAGCTTGCGATGAGCAGTAGCGCCATCGTTGCGACTGCGACATAAGCACTCTGTAAGACATTTCGGCGCGCGCGGGAAATGAGCAGAGCGATGCCGAAGAGTGCAAACAGCACGGCAGATGCGTCTGACAAGCGGCCATTCATCTCCCAGCCGAGACGCTGCTGGTTTGCTAGAGCGTCTGGAAAAAACTTCGTTTCGAGCCGCCACCCGAAGGTCGCGAAGTTTTGGCTCAAGGCATAAAGCCCGATCAGCAGCGGCAGGAAAGCCAATGCCCAGCTAAGTGAGACGTGCCGATCCGACTTGGTCGCCGCGTACAATGCGAGCCCGCTGACGACCAGAACGATCCCGGTCAAAGGCTGGGTGGGGCGAAAGCCTGGAAGAGCGCTCTTCAGCACGCCCAGCTCGAAACTCCAGCCGCACAGCACCGCGACTCCGATGACTAGAGCGCAAATCCCGCCCAACCGGGCGAACGTCGCGGTATCCGCCGGCACTAAATCGATCAAATGCGGACCGCGGAGCGGTCGTTCTATACTCGCCGTCACCAGACCCCCAGAAACACGACCCGCCGATATTTTTCTTCTACCTTCTCGGAGGACTGCAACGACTGCGAAAGCGGGGAAGTTCCCGGGAAATTCGCCAGGGGAAGCACTCTTTCGATCTACTACTCGGGGGCAGGAAAACAGGACTCAACCTGCTCTCGCACTGGCTGTATGCTCACTGCCGGTCGGACCTGGGTGACAGGTAAAATGTCTAAAGCTTTGGAATGGAGACAAAGGTATGAAGCGATCCTTCTTTGCGAGCATCATTGGCGGCGTTTTCGCGCTCACTCAAGTGGCCCAAGCGGCCGCCCCACAGACGGAAGCGAAGTTCGAGACATTGGATAAGGATCATGACGGGAAGGTCACCCTGAACGAAGCCAGCGACCACGACGGTTTGTTCGTCGCGTTCAAGAACTTAGACAAGGACAAAGACGGCAACCTGACGAAGCAGGAATTCGAAGGATACAAGGCGTCGCGATAACGGCGCTTCGACGCGCTCAGGGAGATCGGCGGTTGACGGGGCAGGATTTTCTTTTTTCTCTGGCCGTCAACTGTCAACTACTCTTACTCTCCTTCTCTCTTCGCGGTCCCATAGAAGCGCCGCTTCTGCTCTAGTGCGGTTGCGATTGCTTGTGGCGGCAGGTCGACGTCCTGTAATTCGACATTCTGGGGATTCAGAATGTCCATGCCGTGCTCGCGTACGACGGCCATTAGATTCGGCTGCACAATTGCGAAATCCGCATACTCACTCATGAGCAGAACCTCGCGCCCGCCTTCGACGAAGAGTGAAGTGCCCACGCTGTAGTTGCGCATCGGCGCGTCGCATCCGAAGTATTTTTGCATCAGCGTCGGCACGACGTCGAAGTGACTCGTTCGATGCGTTCGCACGCCAGGGTCCAAGTCCGGCGCGTAAATCATCAAAGGAACGCCGGTTTGATATCGAGCGAAATTGCTACCGTGTCCCCAGTATTCCTGTTTGGTATCGTTGAACTCTTGGCCATGATCGCCGGTGATCACGACAATCGAATTCTCGAGCAGGCCGTGCTTTTCGATATCGCGCAACGCCTCGCCGATCAAGCTGTCGACGTAGTGCACCGAATTGAGGTATCGATTGATGAATGGCCGTGCATCTTTCAAACCGTGTAAATCTAGATAGTTCACCCGCGGACCATTCGGTTTGAATGGCGTGTCGTAATTGGGCGGCATGTCGAAGCTATGCGGCGAATCGTAAAACAGGAAAGCGAAAAACGGCTTATCGCCGTTGCGCTCTTCGAGGAATTGCTTGAAGTCAGTGGTTAAATCTCGATCCCATTGAAACGGGCGCTGACCGTCCGAGCGCATACGCACGTTCGGGACTGCCGCGAAAATCGTACGATCGAACTCAGGACTGTAAAGCGGCGCACTGCGCAGCACTTCGATCTCATAGTCACGACGCTGCAGTTCCTGGATGAACACGGGAGGTTGTTGCTCGGCTAGGATCCGATGCCAGTAGGTTCCAGGGATCGAATAGAACAGCGAAAACACACCGATACGCGTGGCATTGCCGCCGCTATAGTGATTCTGGAATCTCATCGTGCGGGGTGCGAAGGCATTCACGTTCGGCGTAACTTCGGAACCCACCGCATCGAAGCGCCAAGAATCGACCATGATGAAGATGATGTTGGGCACACTACTTTGGATTGGGCACTCGAGGGGCTTCAGCGGGTAGGCAAGGCCCTCACCGTCATCACGCGCCGCATTCAACTCTTGCCGAGGCCGGACTTCTATACCGAACCGCCGCAGCATTCGTTTCGCCGTAGCGGCATACCGAAAAGGCAAGACCTCGGTCTGCTCCACGATCGCGTCATTCGCGACGGCATCCGCCCACACATGCACGCCATGAAAAGTTACCGTGCAAATGCTCACAGCGGCCACTATCCACCCTGCCGTAGATCGGCGCGACGGACCGCTGCAGACATACCGCCACGCGAGCCACGCGAGGACACTCACGACCGCAAGCACGCCAAGCAGAAGTGCTCCCGCCTGTACATACATCCCCGGGGGAAACACGAACGTTTCGAGCGCAGCACCGCCGAACAGCAGGTTCAATACGCCGGCGTTGATGTGGAAGCGATACAGGTGGAACACCTGTGTATCGACTAGCAGCCCGCACAGAATGAGAGTGACCCAACCCGCACCGATCGGCAGCGCCACCTTGGCACGCGGTATGAGCACGATCACGATCAGCACCGGCGACAAGAGCAAGCTCGAAAGCAGCGCGAAGTGCGATATCAGCATCACGCTTCGAAACAGCAGCAACGAAGGGGAGCTCTCGATATTGGCAACGGCAAAATAGCGAGCGGCGATGATGCACGCGAGTACGACCGTGCAGAGCAAAAGCCAACCCCACCATCGAATGAGCTGCCGACGGGTGTTCAAGCTGGGAAGTGTTGGGTACATTGACGTTAATAATGTAGCATGTCGCGGCAATTGCCCCTGAGAGAGTCAATAAATATGAAGTCGTATCACTTGGGCTCCGCTGCTATCGGCATATTTCTTCTTGCAACCGCAGGCTGCAGCAAGCCCGCTTCGGAGCAAGCCGCATCCGAAGCCGCTACAGCGCCAACCGCACAGGCAAACACGAACATGGCCCGAACCTCTTTCGGCACGTTGCCCGACGGCACGGCCCTCGAGCTTTTTACTTTGAAGAATCCCTCCGGCATGGAGGTGAGCGTCACGAACTATGGCGGCATCATCACTTCGCTCAAGGTTCCCGATCGCGACGGCAAAATCGATGATGTGACGCTCGGGTACGAGTCCATCGACGGCTATTTAAAGAGCACCCCCTACTTTGGCGCCATCATTGGTCGCTACGGTAATCGTATCGCCAAAGCTCAGTTCACCCTCGACGGGAAGACATACAAGCTGCCCGCAAACGACGGTCCCAACACGCTGCATGGCGGGCTCAAAGGGTTCGACAAGGTGGTATGGACAGCCGAACCGTTCGAGCGCGAAGGCGAACGCGGCATCGTGTTCACTTATGTGAGCGCCGATGGAGAAGAAGGTTTCCCAGGCGCGCTCACCTCGCGCGTGACCTATACGCTCACTGACAAAAATGAGCTGGCCTTTGACTACCATGCGACGACAGACAAGCCCACTGTCCTCAACCTGACTCAGCATGCTTACTTCAACCTGGCTGGCGATGGTTCTGGAGATGTCTTAGGTCACGAGCTGGTCATCAATGCGGATCGTTACACGCCCGTGGACGCAACGTTGATTCCGACTGGCGAGCTGGCCAGTGTCGAGGGCACGCCCTTCGATTTTCGCACCAAGACTGCGATCGGTGCGCGCATCGACGCGGCCCACGAACAGATCAAGCGCGGCGGCGGCTACGACCACAACTTCGTAGTGAACCGCGAAGGCGCAGGTCTAGCGCTCGCTGCTCGCGTCGAAGAACCCAAGACCGGCCGTGTGATGGAAGTGCACACCACCGAGCCTGGCGTTCAGTTCTATAGCGGCAACTTCTTGGACGGCTCGATCACTGGCAAGGCCGGTCACGTCTACAACAAACGCAACGGATTCTGCCTCGAGACCCAACACTATCCCGACTCACCGAACCAACCTTCTTTCCCGAGCACGACACTGAAGCCAGGCGAAGAGTACCAATCGCGGACGGTTTATACATTCAGCACGATGTGAGGCTGCGGAAGGTATGAGAGGTGTAGAGGTGTAGAGGTGTAAAGCCTGAAGCGGCGCACGAGGTTCGCACCTGGCCGCGCCTGCGCAGGGTTTTCTGACCTCTGACCTCTACACGCCTTACACGTTCGCACGCCCTTCACTGCCCGTCATGCGCCATGCGCGCTATGATCAATGCTCTTCTCGTCCTGATCGGCATCGGTGCCGCATTCTTCGCAGCGCTGTGTCTCCTGCTGTACCTGCAGCAAGACAGCGTGCTTTTTTATCCCGGGCCCAACGATAGCTCTCTGCAGGCGCAGTGGGATTCGCGCCGTGTCGAAATTCCCTCAGGCGGAATCAACCTCGAAGGCTGGTGGGCGGAGAATCCCGGGAGCTCGACGCCATTCACCCTGATCTATTTCGGCGGCAATGCGGAGGACGTTCTATACACCGCTAGCTCCGCGCAACGCTTCGCTACGCGGCGCATGATCGTCGTGAACTATCGTGGCTATGGAAGAACGCCTGGCGAGCCGAGCCAAGAGACCCTGTATCAAGATGGTCTCGCGATCTATGACTACGTGGTGAACCAGCAGGGTACGAATCCGGCGCAAGTATTCGTGATCGGCCGCAGCCTAGGGTCAGGGGTGGCCGCTATGCTTGCCGCAAAGCGTCCGGTGCGTGGCGCGATCCTAATCACTCCATTCGATAGCATCATTGCGGTCGCCTCGGCACATTATCCGATCGTTCCGGTAAAGCTATTACTCAAGCACCCATTCGACTCGACACGTTTCGCCCACCAAGCTTCTGTCCCGGCGCTGCTTCTGAGCGCAGAGTATGACCGCGTGATCCCTCCGATCCACGCCGAGCGCCTAAGCGATGCCTGGGCAGGCCCGAAGACGCTTCATGTTCTAACGGGAGTAGGACACAACGAGGTGGAAGCACACTCCGACTACTTCCGATTGATCAACGAGTTTCTCAACTCGTTTCCGCACTGAACATCATTTTTGGCCCGCTGTCGATCACAGCACCGTTCCACTCAGCACCTCGCGCGTCATTTCGCGCGCCTGGCGACGCGCTTCATCGATGCCCTCGCCTAGTGCGAGTGAGACGCCCATTCGACGGTGGCCGTGTACTTCCGGCTTTCCAAATAGTCGAAGCGCCGTGTCAGGCCGCATCAGCGCGCGTTCCACTCCTTCGAAACGCACGTTCTTCGATTCGCCTTCGACGAGGATCGCGCAAGAGGCGCTCGGGCCGCGTTGGCGGATGACCGGAATCGGCAAACCGAGAATGGCACGCGCATGCAGTGCGAATTCGGAAAGATCTTGAGAGATCAAGGTAACAAGACCCGTGTCGTGGGGGCGTGGCGAGACTTCGCTGAAGTAAACCAAATCGCCCGCAATGAATAGCTCGACACCGAACACACCGTAACCCCCTAAATTATCGGTAACAGCGCGGGCGATGCGTTCGGACTCGCGCAAGGCGAGATCACTCATCGGCTGAGGCTGCCAAGATTCGCGATAGTCACCGTCCGCTTGTAAGTGCCCGATGGGATCGCAGAAGCTCGTGCCACCCGCATGCCGGACAGTGAGCAAGGTGATTTCGTAGTCGAAGTGAACGAACCCTTCGACGATCACTCGTCCACCGCCGACTCGCCCACCTTGCTGCGCATACGTCCACGCGGGCACGACATCAGCAGCATTGCGCACCAGGCTCTGGCCTTTTCCGGAGGAGCTCATGACTGGCTTCACGACGCAAGGAAAGCCGACGGCTTTCACGGCGTCCTCGTATTCTTGTTGAGAACCTGCGAAACGGAATGGTGAGGTACGAAGCCCAAGTTCCTCCGCCGCGAGCATGCGAATGCCTTCCCGGTCCATGGTGAGCTGTGCGGCTCGGGCGGTCGGCACGACTTTATGTCCTTCGGACTCTAGCTCTACCAGCATCTGTGTGGCGATGGCTTCGATTTCCGGGACGATCAGTTGCGGCCGCTCTCGCGCTACGAGCTCGCGGACTGCCTTGCCATCCAACATATTGATGACATGCGAGCGATGGGCGACCTGCATTGCCGGCGCATTTTCATACCGGTCGACGGCGATGACTTCGCAGCCGAAGCGCTGCAATTCGATTGCCACTTCTTTGCCGAGCTCGCCGGAGCCCAACAGCATGATGCGCGTCCCGGACGGGGACAACGGAGTGCCAATGATGGTCACGATAACCTCGATCGCGTGGGAGCCGGAAGTATCCGGTGTCGGCCATTATAAAGAGCGGACCGACGCCGAGCAGCCATAAGTGCAAAGGGGACTCAAAATATATGACTTCAATATTTTCTCGTGATCTTCTGTGATCTTTGTGGCTACTCTCTATTCCTAAGCTTATTCAAACCAGTATTGCCCCGTATCGGCATGCCTCCATGGACAACTACGAACTTCAGGTCGCGGAAGAGCTCGAGCGGTGGCAAGCAGAAATGCTGGCTGAGCCTGGATTATTGAATCAAACAGCTCGTCGTCTGCAGCGCAAAATCAATAGTTATATCCCGGACAAAGTGCACGCGACGATCACCGGGATCATCAAGCAGATGATTCAGGCCGTACTCACCGGCTCGCAGTACACAGGCGCCAAACCCGTTCAGGGACTAAGCTTGTTCGAACGCGAAACACAGATTAGAAAACGCATCGAACTCTACAAGCACACCGCGGCCGCCGAAGGAGGCATCACCGGTGCGGGCGGGATCGCGCTCGGCCTGGCGGACTTTCCCTTGCTACTGACGATCAAGCTAAAACTCTTGTTCGACATCGCCTCGATGTATGGCCACACAGGCGAGGACTATCGGGAGCGTCTATACATTCTCGCAATCTTTCAGCTCGCATTCTCGAGCGACGCTCATCGACGCGATGTCTATTTGCAAATCGCCGACTGGGGTTCTCATGTGCAGCGCTTACCCGAGTCGATCGACGAGTTCGATTGGCGCACGCTGCAACAGGAATATCGCGACTTCATCGATTTGGCGAAACTCGCCCAATTGCTGCCGATCGTCGGCGCACCTGTCGGCTATTTCGTGAACAAGAGACTCGTGGATAAATTAGGAATGACGGCGATGAATGCGTACAGGATGCGGTATTTTGCGTGCCAGGGTGCTTGTCTCCCGCACACCTGGCTCGCAAAGTGACGAGGTGACGGGTGACGAAGTGACGACGTCAGAACGGGCGTCGACAGTCTTCCTCCGACCTCGTCACCCCGTCACCCGTCACTATCTCTTGTACGACTCCCCCACCGTATCCGCTGCGTAGGCGTGGCGCTCTCCCATCGGTTTGGCGGGCCCTTCGGTCGTATCTTCTTTTGTCTGGCGTTCCATTTCCGAGTTGATCTCTGCGCCGAGGACGAGCGAGTACCCGGTCAAGTAAAACCACAGTAGCAACACCACGACGCCGCCTAGCGCACCGTAAGTTTCACCGTAAGACGCGGTATTGCGTGCATACAGCGCAAACAGAAGGCTTCCTATCAGCCACATCGTTGCTGCAACGCCTGAGCCCCACGTCAGCCATTTCCATCTCGGCTCATGTCGATCCGGTGCGAAGCGATAGACCACCGCCATCCCGAGCACGGCCATCGTCCACAAGAGAGCCCAGCGCACGACCAAGATGACCACCTCGGCCGCTCGGCCCATCGGTATTAATTCCAGCGCAAGCGGCACCGCCACCGCCAGCAACAGCACCGCGAGGAATCCAATGACAGCGCCGAGCGTGAACGCCATGGAGACGAAGAGCTGCTTGAAGAATCCGCGCTCCTCTTGCTCGTCATAGGCAACGTTCGTCGCCGCCATCAGTGCGACCATCCCTTTTCGGGCACTCCACAATGCAAGCAGCACACCGAAGATCAAACCGAAGCTCAATGCTTGTTCCTGACCCGACAAGGATTGAAGCTGGCGCTCCAGGATTTGTGACGCCTGCGCCGGCAAAAGACCGGCAAACGATTGCATATGGCTTGCGATCTCGTCCGGGGATGCGAACAGCCCATAAATAGAAACAGCGGCGGCGAGAGCGGGAAAAACCGCGAGCAACGCATATAACGCCAGACCGGCCGCGATAATCGAAACGTTGTCCTTCGTGACTTCGCTCTTTACGCGCATTGCGATGTCGAGCCAACCTCGCTTCGGAATTTCAGTCGGGGTGCGCGCATGCCGACCGCGATCGTCCTCGAAATGCCTCTCTCCGGTATGAACATGCGTTGCCATTGTCGTGCCCTGAACCTGTTGGCGATGTCGCCGATGAGAGTCAACGCTGATCGGCAAACGCGGTTCCCGCTGTGCGCGGACGCCCAGTGATCGCTTAACCACTACTGGCGAGGCGAGGTGATGAAAGCAGAAAGAAAAAAAAACAGCGCCCACTTTTGTCCTCGATCACCTCATCACCCGCCATCGGAACCTAGCGGGTAGTAGAAGACTTATGGCAGCCATGCGTGTATCCACATATGGATTGGTTCTGACGGCATCTTTAGTTGGCCTCGGCGGATGCCAAGCGGCCATGTATCGGGCGCTCGAGAGCGTTGGAATCGAGAAACGCGAGATTCTGGTGGATCGGGTCGAGGATGCGCGCGACGCGCAAACCCAAGCCAAGGATCAGTTTGCCTCGGCGCTGGATCAGTTCAGAAGCGTCGTGCAAATCGAAGGTGGCGATTTGGAGCGAACATACGACCGGATGAACTCGGAGTATGAAAGCAGCAAAGATCGCGCCGCGACGGTCAGTGCGCGTATCGATGATGTCGAGCGAGTCGCGGAAGACTTATTCGCGGAGTGGAACGAGGAATTACAGGAATACTCGGATGCGTCTTTGCGGCGCGACAGCGAGCGCCTGCTGAAAGATACACGTCAGCGTTATGCAGTGTTGATCAAATCCATGCGTCGAGCAGAAAGCTCGATGCACCCCGTTCTCGATACATTTCACGATCAAGTCTTGGTGCTCAAACACAACTTGAATGCACAGGCGATCGGCAGCTTGCGCAAGGAATTGGTCTCCATCGAACGGCAAACCGCCACGCTGATGAAAGAGATGGAACGCTCGATTGCGGAGGCGAATCGGTTTATTGAAGATATAGAAGGCGATAGGGGATAGGGGATAGGGGATAGGGGATAGCCAGAGAAGACAGGAAGACAGCGAAGATGAAGATGGAGGAGGCGGCCTCGCTTCTTTTTTCTGGCTATCCCCTATCCCCTATCGCGTTCTATATCTTCAATAAACCGATTCGCCTCCGCAATCGAGCGTTCCATCTCTGTCATCAGCGTGGCGGTTTGCCGTTCGATGGAGACCAATTCCTTGCGCAAGCTGCCGATCGCCTGTGCATTCAAGTTGTGTTTGAGCACCAAGACTTGATCG
>JAICPY010000235.1 GCA_025929585.1 Steroidobacter sp. | reverse complement strand
GGCTAGCTTCTGGGCCCGCGGCTATTCAGAGGTGAAGAAGGACCTCAAGGGAAGATATCCAAAGCACTATTGGCCGGACGATCCACTCTGCGCCAGTGCGACTGCGAGAGCCAAGCCGCGGAAGCCTGAGTAAACAGACATGGGGACGCTCCTCGTCTTTCGAGGAGCGTCCCAACTCCGAGTCGTCCCAATCGGAACCCGAGCCCGCCCTCGCGCCACTCACTAGCAATTCCCTACGTTAAGGTGGAATTCATGCTTGATTCACCAGCATGGACCCCGATGAAAAGGGAAAAGAATCGGTGAGAGGTGCATCATGAAAGTGGTTTTCGCAATGGCTTTGATGTTGGTAGTCAGCGCAAGCGCTGGTGCTGTTTCGGCCGAGAAGGCTGAGGTTCAGAAAGATGCGTGTGTGTCGCTGATCCGCATTGGCGGATTGCGTCCGCTCGACAATCGAACCGCGGTGATCTTTTCTTCTACGGGCAAGCCCTCGCATCTCGTGAAGCTCGGCAGCCCGTTGCCGGAGCTCAAGTTTGCACTTCGGTACGCATACATCGATCGGGATCGCGATGGACAAATATGCGGCCGATCGCGAGATGGCATCGCTTTGCCCGATGAGGCAATTCGGATTCCTACTACGATCATGTCGATGACGCCGCTGGATGCGAAAGCGGTCGAATCGCTCGAGCTCGAATACGACGTGCGGCTCACGCGCAAGCCGAAGAACAAGGCGTCTGCTGTCGAGGATGAGGCCGAAGCCGCGCGCCCGCAAAACAGCTAGAGACAGTTGGAGCAGCTACCGATACTGGCCTGCGTCGCTGATGGCGCAGGTCGTCTGTATTGGCTCGCGAGGCGCCGCTGTACGCACGCGTCCTTTCCTCATTGACGAACCCGCAAGACTCGAATTCAATGGCTCGCAAGAAGCGAATTTCGCTGCCGCCGTTGCACTCGAGGTAAAGCCGAATGATGAATTCAGATCTGCGTAATCAACTCGCAGCCCTTCACTCCGAACTGGCCAAAACCTCGAGCGTCGATCCCCAATCCCGCGAGCTGCTCGTCAGCCTGCTCAGCGACATCACGCGCCTCCTCGGCTCGAGCACTGCACCCGGGAACACCGCGACGCCAAATGACGATCAACCCCTTCACGAACGCCTCGACACTCTCGCGGTTCAATTCGAAGCCGAACACCCCGCACTAGGCACCGCGCTTCGCAGAGTGGTGGACGCGTTGGGGAAGGCGGGAATCTGAAAGTGACAGGTGACGAGTGGCGAGTGACGGGCCAGATCTGATGTAGTAACGTCATCTCGAATGCAATGATCGTCGCTTGAACATGTCGCCTCCAGATCGGCTTCCTTGCTCGTCACCCCTCACTCGTCACTCGTCACCTGATTCCCATGTACGACCCCAACAACATCTTCGGCAGAATTCTCCGCGGTGAAATTCCGGTGGCGAAGGTTTATGAGAACGAGCATGTGTTGTCGTTCATGGATGGGATGCCGCAGTCGGACGGGCATACGTTGGTGATTCCGAAAGTGCCGTCGCGGAATTTATTCGATGCGCAGCCGGACGTGCTGGCGGAGTTGATCAAGGCAACACAGTATGTGGCAAAGGGAGTCAAAAAAGCCTTCAATCCCGATGGCATTCGAATCGCGCAGTTCAACGAACCGGCCGCGGGCCAGACGGTGTTTCATCTGCATTTCCACATAATCCCCTGCTACGAGGGCCAGGAGCTTCGAGTTCACGCTCGCGGGATGGCGGATCCGGCGCTGCTCACCGCGCATGCGACCAAAGTCGTAGATGCATTGAAAAAGCAGGGGCCGTGATGAGGTGATGAAGTGATGACGCCAGAGTAACCGAGTAGTACTCTTTTCCTACTTCATCACCTTATCACCGCATCACTACATCACTCGCCATGCTTCACAAAGTCCCAGAAGATTTCGCGGCGCTTGCACATCTGCGGCAGGCGGACTATCAGCGCCTGTACCAAGAATCGATCAAAGACCCGAGCGGATTTTGGGCGCGCATGGGCCGGCGCATCGATTGGATTCAACCCTTTACGAAGGTCAAGGATACGAGCTTCGATGAGAATGATTTTCGAATTCGCTGGTATCACGACGGCAAACTGAACGTCGCAGCGAATTGCTTGGACCGTCAGCTCACGAAACGCGGCGATAAGATCGCCATCATTTGGGAAGGCGATGATCCTCGACTTTCCGAGTACATCACGTACCGGCAACTGTATGAGCGCGTTTGCCAATGCGCGAACGCGCTGAAGTCGTTAGGAGTGAAGAAAGGGGATCGCATCACCATCTATCTGCCGATGATTCCAGAAGCAGCGGTTGCGATGCTTGCTTGTGCACGTATCGGCGCAATTCATTCGGTTGTATTCGGTGGTTTCTCATCCGAATCTCTCGCCGGACGCATCGCCGATTGCGCCTCAACGCTCGTAATTACCGCCGATGAAGGCATCCGCGGCGGTAAACGTATTCCGCTCAAGGCGAACGTGGATCATGCGCTGCGCGATCCCCGCACCGCATGCGTCAAAGATGTATTGGTCGTGCGCCGCATGGGTTCTCGGATCCCGATGATGGAGGGTCGAGACCGCTGGTACGAAGAGCTGGTCGCGTCACAGTCCAAGGAGTGCGCGATCGAAGCAGTCGATGCGGAGGATCCGCTGTTCATCCTGTACACGTCCGGATCGACCGGCAAACCCAAAGGTGTTCTGCACACCACCGGCGGGTACTTGGTGTTCGCGGCGATGACGCACGAGCTCGTGTTCGACGTCCGCGAAGATGATGTCTACTGGTGTACGGCGGATGTGGGCTGGGTTACGGGACACAGTTATGTTGTGTACGGCCCGCTCGCGAACGGCACGACGACGGTAATGTTCGAAGGCGTGCCGAACTACCCGGATGCCGGACGTTTTTGGCAAACGGTCGATAAGCATCGTGTGACGATCTTCTACACCGCGCCGACGGCGATTCGCGCATTGATGAGAGAAGGCGATGCACCTGTTCGTCACTGGTCCAGACAATCCTTGCGCCTCTTGGGCAGCGTCGGGGAGCCGATCAACCCCGAAGCGTGGGAGTGGTATCACCGCGTGGTCGGGGATGCTCGCTGTCCAGTCGTGGACACTTGGTGGCAGACCGAAACCGGCGGCATTCTCATTTCCCCGCTCCCCGGCGCGACGGATTTGAAACCAGGATCGGCGACGTTGCCATTCTTCGGCGTGAAGCCCGCGATCGTGGACAACGAGGGCAACACGCTGGAAGGTGCGTGCGAAGGCAATCTCGTGCTCACGGATAGCTGGCCTGGTCAGATGCGCACCGTATACGGTGAGCATCAACGATTCATCGAAACGTACTTCAAAGCTTTTCCCGGCCGCTATTTCACGGGTGATGGCGCAAAACGCGACGAGGACGGTTATTACTGGATCACCGGCCGCGTCGATGACGTATTGAATGTCGCAGGACATCGCCTCGGCACGGCGGAGGTCGAAAGTGCGCTCGTTGCGCATGCCAAAGTGGCCGAAGCAGCGGTCGTCGGTTTTCCGCACGACATCAAAGGTCAGGGCATTTACGCGTATGTAACGCTGATCGTCGGCGAAGAGCCGACCGAGGAGTTGCGCCGCGAGCTTCGTGAGTGGGTTCGTAAGGAGATCGGCGCGATTGCAACGCCGGATTTCATTCAGTGGGCGCCGGGCCTGCCGAAGACCCGATCAGGAAAGATCATGCGGCGCATCTTGCGCAAGATCGCTGCGAACGAGCATGAGAATCTCGGCGATATTTCCACGCTGGCCGATCCCGGCGTCGTCGAGAACTTGGTTCGAGAGCGCATGAACATGCCGGCAAGCCGACGCTAGTTTGTCTCGAACGATTTGTCTCGAACGATTCGCTAGAAAAGCCGCCCCGCTCCCGCGAGTCGGGGCGCGTAGTATTCGTCATCAAGCGTCCGTAACTCCACCGGCCGGCCGGTTTGAGGCGCGTGAATAAAGCGACCTTCGCCCGTGTAGATGGCGACGTGAGAGATCCGCGAGCCTTTGATGCGGAAGAACAGTAGATCTCCCGGCGCGAGCCGATTGATGCTCACCGGAGTCGCAGCGGAGTATTGTTCGGCTGCGGTACGCGGTGTGGCGATGCCGAGCTGATCGTGGATGTAACGGACCAAACCGCTGCAATCGAAGCTCTTCGGCCCGCTGCCGCCCCACTTGTAAGGCGCCCCGAGTAGCGAGATCGCGCGCATCGCAATCTCGTTGCCAACTGACATGCCCGCGGACGAAACGTTCGGCAGTACCGCCGTTGGAAGCGCGGGCGCAGGGCGCGCGGGTGCGGACGAGCACCCCTGGAGCATCAAACCCCATGCTAGATAAGCGAAGCAGAACAATTGCGTAGTCGGGTTCGACATCGTGCTCGATGAGAAGAATGCCGCACTCGACCCTACGTG
>JAICPY010000056.1 GCA_025929585.1 Steroidobacter sp. | reverse complement strand
GCTTATACCGTCTCTCGTCACCTGTCAGCGGTCTCCCGTCTACAGTCTGCCGTCTACCGTCAGCAGTCACAAGTCAACCGTCAGCCGTCACCCGTCACCCGTCACTCCCACATCCACCTCAAAATCTCCGGCAGCAACACTCCACCGTGTTCGTCTGAATGGGCGCCTTCGCCCCAGACATGTTTGACCTGGTAACGCGGGCCAGGGACGTTGTTCTTGTCGGCGTTCGCGTTTGCCCAGTTCAGTGCGGCAAGCATTTGCTGATTCGCCAAGAACCAGTCGCCATGTTCGTTATCGAGATCGTTCGAGCCATCCTGAAGGAAGATCTTGATCGGGCGTATCGGACTTTTGCGAATCAAAGTCGGATATAAGTCGCCACCGGGCACCAAGGGCCTGCCATCGGCAGCAGGACGATAGCCAATCGAGGTATAGCTGCCGATGAGGCTGATCACCTTGCGGAAGGCATCGGGGCGGTGCCAGGCGACAGTGAAGGCGCAGATTGCGCCGCTGCTCGTTCCGCCGATCATACGATGCTCGGGATCCTCGGTTAGACGATAACGCTTGCCGACTTCAGGAAGCATCTCTTCGATCAAAAATCGCGCGTAGTCATCGTTCAGTGCATCGTATTCTTCCGCACGATGATCTGGATTGCTCATGCCGAGCGTGGTCGGATATCGATCACTCAGATTTCCCGGCGTGATGAAGATCCCAATGGTGACGGGCATGTCGCCCTTGTGAATCAGGTTCTCGAGCACGGTGGGAACGCGCAGCGATCCTTCCGGATTGGTTGCTCGCTGACCATCTTGAAACACGAGCACGCTCGCGGACTTTTTGGGGTTGTATTGCGCCGGTACGAAGATCCAATACCTGCGTACGGTGCCCGCGAAGATTTTGCTTTTGAACTCGAACGGACCTTCGAGCCGACCTCGCGGCGCCGCATCCTGCACCAGTGAATCTGCAGTCAGGGTGTAATGAGGGACCGGCTTCGACGCGTCCGCCTGCGCATAACCACACAAAGCGAAGAACGCGATCGTCAATAGTGTGGGGCGCGCTGCATGTAGATGAATCAAGAGGCCTCCCGCTGATGAATGGCTGCTCGGGAGCTTACGGTCCGGAATCTAAGGTGTCACGTTCCACATCTGCAATGAGGGCAAAGTTTTGCCTGCGAATAGCGGCCACGACCTCTACGCACGCCGCACGTCTCAAGCGCTCACAAGTCGAACATCGCGGTGAAGACCGTCGAACGCACGCGGCCGAAGTCATAGTGATTTTGTTTGTGAGAGATGCCCAGAGAGATTCTTTCGTTCAGACGTTTCATTGCGCTGATCTCCCAATAGTTCTGGTAGCCGCGCACCGTGGGAGGATCGACTTCTTCCTCGAAAAACCAATTGTCGTCAGCTTCCAATTTCCAGCGTGAGCGGCCGACGCGAGGCGTGATGCTGAAGCCCTTGCCGAGCTGAACTTCGTAGCCGATCGAGCCGAAGTATTCAGTAAGCTGATACTCCTCGGAGTCGAACCAGTCCGTCGAACCGGCTGTAAACAAACCTCCTTCGAGGACCAATCCCATGAAAGGACGATATTCGAGAGTACCGCCGATCCCAATCAAATCATCCGTCTGCACGGATTCGACCAGCTCAGTGCCAATCACCTCATCGGCGTCGATGCGAATCTCGCCGGGCCCAACTCTCGCACCAAGCCGGAAGTCAGGATCGCTGTTCTGAGCCGTTGCAACCGAGCTCAAGCAGACGAGCAAGCCAGCATAGACAACTCTCATCTCCATCATGATCTCCAGTCGCGGCTAGCGGCCGCAGGCGGCGCACACTGCAGTTCGAGTCCTGAACGCTACCTGAAAGGTCTGCAGCGGCTTTCGACTCATCCCAATCGCCGAGTGAGACGTTTGCCGCAAGGCCCTGCTTAGATCTCGAACTTCGGCGGGAGCAAAGCGTTTCAAGCGAGCCCCACACTTAAGCAGGTTCGCTGTGACAGCTCCTCTGGATTGCCTGGTCGTTGGCGCTGGCCCCGCTGGCTTAACAGCCGCCGTGTATTTACTACGCTATCGCCTGAACATCGCGGTCATCGACCGCGGAGGCAGCCGAGCCACGCTGATTCCCCGGTCGCACAATTATCCTGGCTTTCCGGACGGCATACGCGGCGATGAGCTACTTGCCAGGCTCAAGACCCAAGTCGACCGATATGGAGGAGAGATCACCCGTGGGGAGGTACTGGGGTTGGGCCGACGGGATGACGGAGACTTCGAGGCGCGAACGGATTGCGGGACTTTCATCGCGCGCAAGGTGCTCCTGGCAACAGGTATCCAGGACGAGCAACCCGCTTTGCCGAATTTGGCCCAGCTCATTAGTAAGGGGCATGTTCGTCTTTGTCCGGTATGCGACGGGTATGAGGTGATCGGCAAAGAGGTGTCGGTACTCGGGCCGGCGAGAAAAGCTGCAGAAAAAGCCCTGTTTTTACGGTCATTCACTTCGAAACTGACGGTTCTGCCGTTGCAGGGATCGTCCGATCTCACCGAAGAGGATCGGGACAAGCTCGCTGCTGCGGATATCGATGTAATGGATGCGCCGGTGATAGATATTCGCGCCGATCCGAACGACATGTTTGCCGTGCTCGCGAATGGGCGCGAGGTGAGCATGGATGTGCTTTACCCCGCCATGGGTTGCGAGGTTCGCTCGCAGCTGGCGAGCGACCTTGGGGCCGAGTGTAATGAGCTTGGCTATATCAAGACCGATGACCACCAACGCACGCGGATCAAGGGGTTGTACGCCGCAGGCGATGTCGTCAACGAGTTGAATCAAATCTGCGTCGCGACCGCGCATGCGGCCATTGCGGCGACGGATATCTACAACCAGTTGCGCACCGAAGAGCAGCGAGCAATTTAGCGCTGTCGCCAAACGCTTGCAGGTTTGCAGCGCGGCGCCGTGACCGCACAATCACCGGCGGTTCACTATGTAAACATTTTGCCTGATCGCACGGGAACTGCAGTCCTGGATAGGACGTTGGGCACAGTCATTCGGGGTGGGTTCCGCCGCAATAGGAATCAAGAATGCGGCGGATCTAGGGTAGGCAGACACACTATGCGAATCTTCGTCACCGGCGCGACGGGCTTCATTGGTGCCCATTTCATCGAATGCGCGCTGGACGCGGGCCATTCAATCGTCGGGCTCTATCGCAGCGATACTGCGCGGCAGCAGCAGCTCATCGAGCACTTGCGCAGCCGCGGTGCTGTCTTGCAGCGCGGAGACGTGCTTGATTCCGAATCGATCGAGGCGGCCATCGTTGGCGCAGAGTGCGTGTGCCATTTTGCGGCCGCTTTTCGCGAGTCGGATGCCGATCAGGCTTATTTCGATCGACTGAATATCGACGGCACTGCGAATGTCCTCAAAGCAGCTCACGCCGCCGGTGTGAAACGCTTCGTCCATTGCAGCACGGCCGGGATTCATGGCCAGCGTGTGAAAGGCGTCATCGATGAGCGCACGCCGGTGCGGCCTTGGAATAGCTATGAACGCAGCAAAGTTGCGGCGGAAGAGCAGGTCCGCGAGTGTGCGACGGCGGCGGGAACCGAATATGTGATCCTGCGCCCCACAGCGGTGTACGGTCCCCGCGATGAGCGGTTGCAGAAGTTGTTTCGCGCTGTGGCGAGAGGACGCTTTCCGCTCTTCGGACGCGGCGAAGGGCGCCGACACATGGTTTACGTGAGCGATCTCGCTGACGCATTCGTGCGTGCCTGCACTGTGCCTGGGGCAGCGAATCAAGCCTTCATCATCGCAGGGCCAGAAGCCGTGCCCTTGAAAGAGATGTTGACGACGCTCGCTCAGGTGTCGAACCGCCGGACATTCGGTCCGCGCCTGCCCTTGAAACCGATGATGTGGGTGGCAGCCATCACCGAAGACCTTTGCGGTCTTCTGAAGATCAAACCGCCGCTCTATCGGCGACGTATGGACTTCTATATGAACGATGCCGCTTTCAGCTCCGAGCGTGCGCAACAGGTGCTTGGATGGAAGCCAAAGGTCAGCCTGTCCGAGGGACTGGGCGCAACCTTCAGATCTACGTTCCCCGAAAAAGCCGCCGCTCGAGTGATCGATAGTGCCGCCGTCCCAGCCGGAACGCGAGTCACCGCACGCCAGCTGCGCGGTATGGCCTTCGCCGTGCTGACTGGTCTGATTGCACTCGCTTCGGCAATCGAATGGACGTAGCTGAAAGAGGTGACGGGTGACGAAGCGACGACGTCAGAAGGGAATCGAAACTTTAGTCGACGCTTGGCGCGAACGACGTAACTGTATTCAGCAACATTCAAGCCGGGGACCGCGTCCTTCTGACGTCGTCACTTCGTCACCCCGTCACGTCGTCACTTACCTCTGCTCGTCACTCGCCTCTATGATTCCAACCACTTCCGCCACCACGTCTTCCAACGGCTGGCCGACATCGACGCGGTGCGCATTGCTCGGCATTTGCAGTGCTGCGAACTGGCTGGCGAGCATGCCGGCTTTCATATAGTGCTTGGGGCGGCCCTGCAATCGCTTTTCGATCAGCTCCGGGTCGCCTGAGAGCCAGATGAATTCGGCGGGTTCCTTCAAGCCTGAACGGATGCGTTCGCGAACGAACTCCGAAAGCGCCGAGCAGGCGATGATCGCATTGCCGCCGCTGCGCTGATTCAACGCTGCCACGAGTGCGTCTATCCATGGGCCGCGATCGGCATCGGTGAGCGGGATCCCGGAGGACATCTTCGCGATGTTTTCCGGAGGGTGAAAGTCATCGCCTTCGAAGAACGGCAAGCCGAGTTCTGCCGAGACTTGTTTACCGACGGTGGTTTTACCCGAACCGGCCACGCCCATCAGGATGAATGCTGTCATGCGCTTTATTGTAGCGTGACGCGGCTCCGTATGACGACTTCGGTCTGCGCGCTTCAACTCCTCTTTAGACCGGTGCGCACCTAGATCTTCGCACCGAGCAGGCGTGCGGGCAGGAAGAAGAGAGCCTTGATAAATGCGAGTACGCCACCGACGGCAAAGGCGAGGATCTGAAATGGAATGGACAACAGCCAGATCAGCGGCAAGAGCAGCAGCATCAAGAGGGCGATTGGCCAAGCGATGACGAGCATCAGAAAGAAGATTGCCACGAACAACAGGAATCTCATCAGTTCACTCCGAGCACCGACTACGTGCGATTTGGACGCCGCTAGAGTCGAGAAGGTTGCGTTTGGTGTTAGATCTCGCCAAGCACGCGGAGTTCGCAAGGTAAGAGGAGAACAGGACCGTGCCAAGGTCCGGTCGCGAAGTGTACGTGAACGGCATCAAGAAATTCTCGCAGCGGCGCAGCGGGAAGGAAGGAATTGATTGAACTCTCCTTTCGACCTTTGCGGCCTCTGCGCGCTTTGCGAGAGTTATTTTTTGACAGGAACGAGTACACCGCTGCGCCGCCGCGTCGCTGCGAGAAACTCCTGCGGAGATCTCATCGTGCGCAGACCTATGCTAAGCGCTGCTCGCTGCTTAAAGCGGGGCGGCGGGAGGTCTCGGAGCCCGGTCCACCCGCACTCACAAGAACGGCGTCAGCCACCTGATCAGCGTAGCCAGATCCATCGCCCCGGACTGCCGTCCGGCCTCTTGCCCCTTGTCGAAGACGATCATCGTCGGAATGCCACGAATGTTGAAACGGCTGGACAGTGCGGGTTCATCATCCGAATTCACTTTTGCAAACCGAGCCTTGGTGCTCAACCGACGTGAAGCCTCTTCGAAATGAGGTGCCATCATGCGACACGGACCACACCATGGCGCCCAGAAATCCACCACCAGCGGCAAATCGTTTCGCAGCAGATGCTTCTCGAAACGCGCCGCATTCAGCTCGAGCGGATGATCGGCCAGCAACTCCGAATGACATTTAGGACACCGAGGCTGTTGATCCAGTCGATCCGCCGGCACGCGAACCACGGAGTCGCATTGAGGGCAGACGAGATGGAGAGAAGACATGGTGACGGGTGACGAGTGACGAGTGACGAGTGACAGGACGTCAGAGCATACCTCTGCGGTCGTTTAAGTGGGTGCGACAACTAACTACCTCGGACCGCTACGAAACCCGTAGTGCGTCTTCCCCGTCACCGGTCACTCGTCACCAGCATCGGCTTTTACCTCGTCACCCCATCACTTCGTCACTTATTCAGAACTCTGTCCGCCGCCAAGACCAGCAACAAATAGTCCATCGTTCCGCGGCCCAACACATACTCAGTCTGCTGCCAGAAGAAGGGCCAGTGTTTTAGCTCGGGGAAGTCTGGACGGATGAGCGCCGTGCCGGAGGCGCTGCCGCCGGGGATGTAGGACCAGTCCGCGCGATTGAAACCGTACGCGGTGGTGAGAGAGTTAGCGCCGACGCCGGATACGAACGACGCGGTATTCGATCCCGGATGTACGCCGAGGATGAAACTTAGCGCCTGCAATGCATACGTGCGTGGGAACAAGTCCGGGAAGGACAGGTGCAGCATCCATTGGTTCGTGCCGAATTGTTGGATCAACCAGCCCGCGCCCCATACATCCGGCTTGTACGGCACGCCGTACGGAGTCTCTTTCGCAAGTTCATCGACCTTTGTTCGATAGTCACGCACGGCATCGCGAAGGGTGTTGGAGTAGGCATCATCTTTGATCAGCGGTAGTGTGCGTCCGACGATCCAACCGACGCGATCGATGTTCTTCGCGATCAAAGCGCTGTTCTCGCGCAGGAACTTCGCGTACTTCGGATCATTGGTCGTGATCAGCAATTCGGCTGCAGCACCGACGCGCAGCAGCGGTTCCTTCGGGGTCGCACGATCCCACAACGCCGAGGCAACGCTCAAGCATTCGCGGCTGAGCTCATCGTTGTAGCCACGCAGTGCCCTCGATGCCGCAGCCAAAGCCGCGGCGGTTTGTAGCTCGCGGCGCGGATTGTCTTCGGTGAAGACCCAGCGATCGTCCGGCGATCCAGGCAAGCCGACCGGCGGCGCGGTTTTCTCATCGGTCTTCTTCGGATCGAAGACGACGTTGTCGGTCATCTCGGCGCCATCGCCAAGAAATACATATTGTCGAAGCGTCGGCTCGATGATCCCCCGATACAAACGTCCAAGCGAGCGATAACCGCCAACCACACTGAGCACACCATGCTCGATCTGCTGCAGCACGTCGGGTTTGCCATCAGGTTGACGAATTTCGGTGACGAGTGTCTTCTGATCGATGCTCGTGTTGTCATAGTCGACTTCGAATAGTTCCCACGCGAGCGCCAGGCCGTGAATCGTGTCTGCTTGCGACTCCACTCGTAGATCCCAATCGCCTGCGTCGTGCCAACCTCCGCGATTCAGCCCTTCGATCGGCTCGCCCGGCTTGTGCTTGGTGAGCGTGGAATCGCCCTGCAGATAACCATCGAAATGATTGTGCGAGACGGGCGACATGCGCGCATCGTCGAGGTGGCAGGCACCGTGCCAGAGCCGATACTTTTCGTTGATGCGCATGTGGCACATCTGTGCGGGCAGAAAGTATTCAAGTGTCGGTTGCCACACGTGCCGCTGAAACACGTTCGAGTTGATGCGGAAGACGTGCGATTTCTGATCGCCGTATCGGACGATGTACGAGCCCGGTGTCTTCACATCGGAGAAGTCCACGCGCGCGTACTGATAACGAAGGAAACGACCCCACTCATCGGGCTTGCGATCGATGATTGTTTCGACGTCTCCGTTGGCAACAATGCGCTGCAATCGAACGTTCTCGCGCTTCGTGTCCCGCGGATCGAACTCGATCACGACCTGTTTGGGCTGCTCAGGGTGATAGCCGACCTGCGAAACTTGCACGACCGGCGAGCGCATCCAGCCCTCCAGTGCATGCGGTGTGATCAGCCATTCGATCGCATTTGCGGTCGCGCCGGCAGGCACCAGTGAACGCACTACGAACCAACCGTTGTTGTGATTTCCGCGCCCATCGTGCAGCTCGATCTCACCGCCGCGGACCGATTCGATCGTCAGATGATGCAGCTCCGATTCGGGTGCGATGTCTAGGCGCTTGCCTCGCGCGAGAGGAATGAGCTCGTACGTCCCTTCTTTGTCGTTTTCACCCGGACCGGTGGGTTGGCGTGGGAACACACCATCCGTGCCACCGAGCTGGAATGAACGTCCGAACATCGAACCGGGAAACAGCTCCAGGTTGAAGCCAACCTTCCCGATCCATTGGGCCGGCACCGGCTGATCCATATCGATGCTTACACGGATGCTCTCACCTTCGGGACGCGCACGAACGGTGTAGCTCATTTTCAGATCGGGATAGATGATCGGGTTGAAGCCTTTGCGATCGCGGTCCGGATCTGGGTATGCGAGCTGCGCTCGGATTTCTTGCTTCGCTTGATCGACTTGGCGATTGCCTGGCTTCGGAATCGGTGACCATTGACCCGGTGCGGGTTCCAGGCGCACATCGCCATTCGATGCGACGCGCTCGTCGTGCATGATGATGCTCAACCCACCTTGGTGACCTTCTGGATAGTAGTCCTGTCCGACCATCACGTTGATGCCAGGTCGTTCGAAATAGCCTTGTTCGTTGAGCTTGAAAGTCTCCGCAGCGTTGGCGAACGAAAGTGGCGTTAGCAGAAGGAAGAGCACGTAGCGATGCATTATTGATCTCTTCGAATATGGGACAGTCCCCTCGGCGGCGTATGGTAGGGGAAGGAGGCGGGATAAAGAAGAAGGATAAGGAAGGAGGATAAAGAAGGTCCGCAGCCAGGGGGGATTCCCGGATAACGCCCGATACTCGGTGAGATCTGATTCTTGTGATTGCAGTCACAATGTCGCAGAAGGCGCTTGCGTTTAAAGTCTTCATATGTAGACTTATCACATGACGCGTGAACGCCGAAGCTCTCCTCAAACGCTTACCTTGCTCGCCGCCTTGCTGGATCAGCCGCGGACATGGCGACATGGATACGATCTGTCGAGCGAAACACAACTCAAATCCGGCACGCTCTATCCCGTCATGATGCGACTGAGCGAGCGCGGCTTTCTGGATTCGAAATGGGAAGCCTCCGAACTGCCCGGTAGACCTCCGCGTCGTATGTATCGTTTGACGGCCAAGGGATTGAGTTTTGCCAAGGAGCAGCTTGCCGAGGCAGAGCAGGGCGTGCTCAATAAAATGCGACGTGCTCGCGCATGAATCACTCGTCGACTCGAAAGGTTACGATGGCTCTCGCTCAAATGGCCGTTGCGATGCTGCCGGTATCTCGACGTGAGTGGCGCGCAGCAATGTTGTCCGATCTGGAGCACATCGAAAGCGATTGGCTTGCACTCCACTGGGCTGCAGGCTGTGTTTTGGTAGGAATCAAAGAGAGGTTTCGTGATATGGCACGTGGCAATCTTGGAGTCTCGCGATGGATCTTGGTTGCAGAGATGGCGCTCTGCTTCATTCCACTCACCATCGCCTGGCTGGATTTCGCGATCGGTTCGTGGAGCGACGTTCCACCGGCTTTTGCGGCATTCTCTCTGGACACTCCTGGCGCTGGCCCGGCACTGGCAGCCATGTTGGGCGGCGCCACCATCGGTGTACTCGGCCCGGTTGGTCTGTTTGTCGCGCTACGCGCCCTGTTCTTCGGTCGTCGCGTATCGCCAATGATGGCATCCGTACTAGTTGTGGGCCCGCTGTTGCTAGGTGTTCTGCTGTTCAGCGCGTTTGCAACGAGCTCATGGCTCGACACCGCAAGGGATCTAATCCTGTTGAGTGTTCTGCCCGGCTTGGGCGTGGCGCACCTGCTTGCACTCTCGAAGCCGAGTGCGGGCATCGATCAGAATGCCAGACTAGCGAGTTGAACGTTACGCAACGAACGTTGGGCTCAAGAACTTCGCAAGATAGGGTGCTGTGCGGCTAGTGCGATGTGCTGCGATTTTTTTCGGAGTGCCCGCTGCGACGATATGGCCGCCTTCATCTCCTGGGCCCGGGCCCATGTCGATGATCCAATCGCTGTTCGCGATTACATGCATGTCGTGCTCCACCAGAATCACTGTATTGCCCGCATCGACCAGCGTGGCGAGTTGTTGGAGCAGCCGTTCGACATCTGCTGGATGAAGGCCGGTAGTCGGCTCGTCGAGAACGTACAGCGTGTCGCCACGTGACACGCGCTGTAGCTCTGTGGCCAACTTGATGCGCTGTGCTTCACCTCCGGACAATTCGGTGGCGGGCTGGCCGAGTCGAATATAGCCGAGCCCGACTTCACGCAGCACCGTTAGTGCGCGGCGCAGGTGAGATTCCTCGGCGAAGAATGCCCAAGCCTCATCGACTGTCATGCCGAGAACATCGGCAATGGATTTACCGAGGTATTTGATCTCCAGCGTCTTCTCGTTGTAGCGGTCGCCCCGACAAACAGGGCAGGGCGAATACACGCTTGGCAGAAAAAGCAACTCGACCATGACGAATCCCTCCCCCTGGCAGTTCTCACAGCGTCCTTTACGAACATTGAACGAGAAACGACCTGGATCGTAGCGGCGTGCTTTCGCTTCCTTCGTCGCCGCGAACATGCGGCGCACCGTATCGAAAAGGCCGGTATAGGTGGCGAGATTCGATCGTGGCGTGCGTCCGATCGGTCTTTGATCCACGCGCACCAAGCGTTTGAGTCCTTCGATGCCGCTCGCGATATGGCCGCCGACGGGCTGCGATTTCGGTCGGGTGAGCTCGTCTCCTTCATCTTCGTCCGCCAGCAATCGTTGACCTAGACGTTGTGCGACCAGCTCGACGAGAACCTGGCTGACGAGGGAGGATTTTCCGGATCCAGAGACTCCGGTGACCGTCGTCATGATGCCTTTGGGAAACTCGACCGCTAGATCGTGCAAGTTGTTGCGAGTGATGCCTACCAGCTTCAGCCACCCTCGAGCATCGCGCGCAGAGCGCACTTCGTGTTTAGCTTCACCGAATAGATAGCGACGGGTGTGCGACTGTTCGATGCCCTTCAGTCCCTCCGGCGGGCCGCTATACAGAATGCGACCTCCACGATCGCCGGCCTCCGGTCCGACATCCACGATCCAATCCGCGTGCCGCACTACATCGAGCTCATGTTCGACAACGAATAAGGAATTTCCGGACGCCTTCAATGCATCCAGCGCGGCGAGCAAGGCCTCCGTGTCCGCGGGATGAAGACCGGCGGAAGGTTCATCCAAAACGTAGACGACACCGAACAGATTCGAACGAACTTGCGTCGCCAAGCGCAGGCGTTGCAATTCGCCCGGCGAAAGCGTCGGGGTGCTGCGTTCGAGGGACAAATAGCCCAAGCCAAGATCCAGGAGCACTTGAACGCGCGCCTGCAAGTCTTGAGCGATCCTTTCCGCCACAAGAGCTTTCTCGGGATGATCGGCGAATTGCCGGCTCGAGCTCGCATGTGTGAAGGGTGCGATGATCTTCGCCAAATGTTTCAACGGTACGTGCGAGATCTCCGCGATGTCGAGGCCGGCGAACTTCACCGAGAGCGACTCGCGCCGCAATCGTTTGCCTTTGCATTGCGGACAGTCGGTACTGACCATGAATCTGGCGACGCGCTGCTTGATCATCGCGCTTTCAGTGGTTGCGAATGCCTGCAACACGTAGCGTCGCGCGCTCGTGAACGTCCCTTGGTAGCTAGGCTCTTCCTTACGCTTGAGTGCTTTACGGACTTCGTGCGGCTCGTAACCTGCGTACACGGGTACGACGGGTTGCTCTTCGGTGAATAACAGCCATTCGCGATCTTTCTTCGGCAAGTCACGCCACCGCTTGTCGATATCGAATCCCAATGTCACCGCGATATCACGTAGGTTTTGTCCATGCCATGCGGGTGGCCAGGCAGCAATCGCGCGCTCGCGAATGCTCAAAGAATCATCTGGAACCATCGATCGCTCGGTCGCATCGTAGATGCGCCCAAGACCATGACACTTAGGACAAGCGCCTTCAGGTGTGTTCGGTGAAAACGACTCTGCATAGAGAAGGGCTTGACTGCGTGGATAGTCGCCCGCTCTGGAATACAGCATGCGTAGCAGGTTTGACAGCGTCGTAACGCTCCCTACCGAGGAGCGCGTCGTCGGCGATCCTCGTTGCTGTTGAAGCGCGACTGCGGGCGGCAGGCCACTGATCTCATCCACCTGCGGCACGCTCATTTGATGGAAGAGTCGCCGCGCATAAGGAGAGACGGATTCCAGATAGCGCCGCTGTGCTTCAGCGTACAACGTGCCGAACGCCAGCGAAGACTTTCCCGAACCGGAAACACCCGTAAACACGACCAAAGCGTCGCGCGGGATGTCTAGATCGACGTTCTTGAGATTGTGCTCGCGAGCGCCTCGTACTCGCACCATTTGTTTGGTGTCGTTATGCATGCCTTGCGCTGATATACATATATAGGAGAGAGCGAGGGACCTTCGAGATCAAACATCAGTCGCAAATGGAAAGTTCCTGCTCGAGGTGCTTGGGGTCAAGCATGTGACGGAGGCATCGCGCTCTTCCCGCGGCGCCAACACGTGAAGATCAGAAAGAAAATATCTCGCTGAAGGCGCGGAGCCCGCAGAATAAAAATGGAATCAGCTGGATTCTCTCCTTCTCCGCGTGCTCTGCGTCTCTGCGAGATTATTTCTTCGGACCGCCAATCAACCTGAGACGCTAGCGTTACAGACCGGTCGGTCGCTCGCCCCAATGGCTCCCAGGATTTTGTAATAGACAGTGGTCGGGCAAGGCCGGCCGTCGGGCCAAAGCGCGTAGAGTGGGATCTCGCCGCAACGTTGCCAGCCTTGCCGGACGTAGAGTCGTTCCGCGTCGCCTCCGGTAACCGTGTCGAGCACCAAGAGCGTCTTCCCGAGTCGCAATGCTTCGTCCTCGGCGGCGCTGAGTAGTGCCGCGCCGACTCCGAGCCGGCGCGCGCATCGATGTACGAGCATCTTCGCAACGTCAGCACGATGGGGCTGATTCTCCGGTTGATTCAAGACGACAGTCACTGTGCCGACGATCGCTCCATCATGATCTTCGGCAACGATCATTAGACGTTCGCCTCGCGCGGCGCTCCCTGCGGAAGATTGCCAGAATCTATCCGCCTTTTCGCGAGTCATAGGCCACATGAAGCTGACCGAGGCACCGCCTTCGACGCAGTCGATGAGCACATCGCCGAGCTGTTCGATTTCGCGAGGAGTCGGATTGCGCAGACATCGAATCTCGACACTTTTGGTCATCTCAGTCTCGATCGCGAATGCTCGGATGCGATGACCACGATGTAACGCGCTCGCTTGCGCGTAGGATTGCGAAATCCCGTCGGTTCATTCAATTGCATTGCAACGCAATCGTCGGCCGCTAAACGGTGAGTGGTCTTGCCGACCGTGAGCTCGATCGTTCCCTCTTGCACCCAGATCTGCTGATGAATGCTGACCTCGCGCGCTCCGGTCTGATACGAAACTTTCGCCCCGGCCGGCAGCATGACCTCCACAATTTGAAGGGGCGAGGGGTAGTTTGGCGGCGAGATGTTCTTACGAACGTAACCGGACTGAGGGTCTCGCCACGCGGATCGATCCTGACCTCTCGATATGGGTTCCTGTGGTGCGCCTGCATCTTCGAACAAGCTAGCGAGCGGTACGCCAAGTCCAGTCGCGATCTTTTCCAGCACTGCCGCCGTCGGTGAGCTTTCGCCGCGCTCGACTAGCGAAAGCATCGATCGACTCACTTCGCTCTTGGCGGCGAGCGCATCCAATGTCATGCCGCGTTCCGCGCGAAGGGCGCTCACTCGTGTGGCGATGCGCGAGTTGATGTCCAAAGCTGCTTGCCTAACCAGTTCTCTCATGGTGGACAAAATATCCGGTAAAGTGGATAGCGTTGTCAACAGCAGCCTTCTCTACGAGTCGCTCTCTACGGGGATAATGATCCAGCGTAGGCGGCCAGTGCGATCACTTCATCCATGCCAAGTTCGACAACCATGTTTTCCATCGCTGCTGCCTTCGGGGTCGATCGCGTTTCTTGTTTGAAGGCCAGCAATTGCCGCGCGAGGTAAGTAGGAGACCGGCCGGCAATCGGCGGTCCCAACTCGGTGCCCTTCAACGCAGGTCCATGACATGCTGAACAACGCAGCGATGCATTGCCTTTGCCGCTTGCGATTGACTGCCCGCGTGCGATGCTTCCGGGCGGGACATATGCCGTGTAGACCATTCGATCATCGCGGCGCTCGTGCCGCACGATATCCGGTGCCATTTCGATGATTCGCTGGCTGAGATCCTCTTCGCCCCCTGCGGGATCCTTTGCGTATACCCACCCCGCTCGAACCGGTTTCGGAATCCGTCGAGCCTCGATCACGCGCACTCTGGTGCCGAGCGTTTGCTTGGAGAAGTAACCGGCAGCTTGTGCAATCTCGCGATCTGTCATGGGTAACGCGGCGCGAATCATGTGGAGAATCGGCAGATAGTCATCAGGACCGATCTGACGGCGCGCGCCACTGCGCATGTTCTTGAGTTGCTCGACGATATATTCAGCAGGAAGACCTGCGAGCGCAGCATTCTCCGGACGTCCTTGCCCGGTCGGTGTGTGGCAATACGCGCACGCGATGATGTCAGGCCTGCGCCCCTTGGCAACGATATTCGGCATCGGTTCGTGATCAGTTGGATGCCAGTCCGGTGCATCGAAGGGATTGTTGATGCGCGCCGCCGTGTATTCGACTTCGCCGTCCGGGATGGACACTTTATCGACGTCGCTGAAGATGGGGCGCGGCTGGCCAGCCGTCGGGTCGACTGGAAAGAGCCAATCGGGATAGGAAGGTGTCTGCGCGCTTGCGCGCGTGATCGGTACGATCAGCAGGCATGCGATCAAGACCAGCAGATAGGAAGCGGTGCCGCTTGGGGTAATCATCGCGAAAGCGTAACGCAGTTGGTCGGTTGCGGGGGTGAGGAAGCGTTAGCGGCGCTACCAAGCAATGCAATGGCGGATTTGCAAGAGTGATGGTTGCAAGCTCGTGCAAGTGACGCAACGTTGTGCGGGCCTGACGTCAGAACTTATTTTTGGGACCGGCGTGAATACATCCATGTAGCCTTCCACAAAAACGTCCTGTTTTTGAGGCTCCCAAAAACAAGTTCTGCCGCCAGCGCCCACGCTTTGTTGGTGAGGGTCACCAGCCCAACATCCCGCTGACGCAGGATCTTTGCTCCGACGCGAGCGTTCTCAAGGCATTGCCTCTCCTGTGTTCATCCTTATCAGATGCGCATAGCGAGTTCAGGAGCGTGCGGAATTCAATGACTTTCAACAGTGCTCACGATTCATGCTGATCACCGCGACGGAGAAAGGTCTTCATTGCCCGGCGGGAGATTTCTACATCGATCCATGGCTGCCGGTGCCACGCGCAGTACTTACGCACGCGCATGGCGATCATGCGCGAGCCGGCAGCGAGCAGTATTTTGCGGAATGCAGCAGCGAAGGTGTGTTGAGGCAGCGGCTCGGTGCCGAGCTGTCTCTCGTGACGAAACGGTACGGCGAAAGATTTCAGCTGGGAGCTGCAGAAGTATCTTTGCATGCCGCCGGTCATGTGTTGGGCTCAGCTCAGATCCGGGTGCGGGTCGATAACGAAACCTGGGTTGTGACCGGTGACTACAAGAGAGCTCCCGATCCAACGTGCGCACCCTTTGAGCCTGTCGTCTGTGACGTTCTGATTTCGGAAGCCACGTTCGCGTTGCCTTGTTATCGCTGGCCTGAAACCCGGGAAGTGATTGCCGAGATCTGGCGTTGGTGGCAATCGAATCGCGAGCAAAGCCGAGCATCGGTGCTCTTCTGTTATGCATTTGGCAAGGCGCAGCGAGTACTCGCCGAGCTCATGGCACATACATCAGAGTCCGTCTTTCTGCATGGTGCCGTACTGCCGCTGGTCGAAGAATATCGGCGGGCTGGCATTGCAATGCTGCCGGCTGAACCTGTCGTACGCGAGAAGCGCGCGGACTATCGTGGCGCGCTGATCATTGCGCCTCCGAGCGCAGCCGGCACGCCGTGGATGCGCCGCTTCGCAGATGCATCCACCGGCTTTTGTTCTGGATGGATGCGAATTCGCGGCGCACGCCGACGCCGCGGCTACGACCGCGGATTCGTTTTATCGGATCACGCTGATTGGCCGGCGCTCATTCACACGGTGGCGGAAAGCCACGCCAAGAAAATCCTGCTCACGCATGGCTATAGCGATGCGCTGGTACGGTTCCTGCGCGAACAAGGTGTCGACGCCGCTGCGCTACGCACTGCGTATGGTGAAGAGGAATAGCTCGTGCGCGCCTTCAGTGAATTGTTCGAGAATCTCGACACGACCACATCTACCAACGAGAAGCTCGCAGCACTCACTCGTTACTTCCGAGCAGCGGAGCCATCGGATGCGGCCTGGGCCGCGTATTTCCTTTCCGGCCGGCGATTGAAGCGATTGATTGGCGGCGCAATGCTGCGCCGCTGGTTGTTAGAGGAAACCGGGTTGCCGGAATGGTTGCTCGAAGAGACGTACGCGGAAGTGGGCGATTTGGCTGAGACAGTCGCGCTGCTGGTCGACAACGTGCAGGGGCATGTTCAGGAAGACGTGCCTTTGGAAGAATGGATCGAGCGGCTCTTGAATTTGCGCGATCTCTCCGATGTTCAGCAACGCGAGCAGGTCGCTCGATGGTGGCACGAGCTCGATGCGCGAGGCTGCTTCTTGTTGAATAAGCTCTTGACCGGTGAGCTGCGTGTAGGAGTCTCCGCGGGCCTTGTCGAGCGCGCGCTTGCACAGGTGACAGGGCATTCTCGGCCGGTAATAGCGCATCGTCTGATGGGGACCTGGCAACCTAGTGCTTCGTTCTGGCGGTTTCTTCACAGCGAAGCAGACGCTGCCGGCGACCGCACTCGTCCTTATCCATTCTGTCTCGCTTCTCCACTGGAGGCGAACCCTGAAAGTCTAGGTATTCCCAGCGATTGGCTGATCGAGTGGAAGTGGGATGGCATTCGCGCGCAAATTATTCGTCGCGCAGGCTCGGTTCATATCTGGTCGCGCGGCGAGGAGCTCATGACCGACCGCTTTCCGGAATTGGTTGAGCAGGCATTACAGCTGCCGCCGGATACGGTGATCGACGGAGAAATCGTCGCGTGGCGTGAAGGACGAGTCCGGCCTTTCGGCGAGCTTCAGCAGCGAATCGGTCGCAAAAAGCTCAACGCAAAGATTTTGGCGGACACGCCCGTGCACATCATCGCCTACGATCTCCTCGAGCAGTCTGGCGAAGATATCCGATCGCTGCCGATATCGGATCGACGTCAACGGCTCGAAGCGATGCTCACGGATAGACCGTGGGCGACACTGTCGCCGCAGATCAAGGATGCAAGTTGGCAGGAGCTCAAGCAACACCGGGATGCATCCAGGTCGCGCTGTGTCGAAGGCCTGATGCTGAAGCGTCTGGACTCTGCATACGGCTCGGGACGGCAGCGTGGCACATGGTGGAAATGGAAGATCGATCCCTACAGCTTCGACGGCGTTCTCATGTATGCGCAGCCCGGTCGTGGACGACGCGCTAATTTGCTAACCGATTACACGTTCGCGGTTCGCGACGGCGAGACGCTCGTGCCCGTAGCGAAAGCGTATTCCGGTTTGACCGACGAGGAGATCTCACGCGTGGATCGTTGGATTCGTCAGAACACGATCGAGCGATTCGGTCCAGTGCGCTCCGTGAAGCCGCAGCTCGTGTTCGAGATCGCGTTCGAGGCCATCAATGAATCCAAACGGCACAAATCCGGAGTGGCTGTGCGGTTCCCTCGGATTGCGCGGTGGCGAATCGATAAGCCGGCGAGCGAGGCCAACACTATCGATGATCTTCGCGGTCTACTGCGCGTTGGCCCCGCCGAGTCTCAAGGCGAAGCGTCCGCGAATGCGGGATAGACACACGCGCTCACTTCCATCCTTGCCTTTTGCCTGATGCACAACGCAGCGGAAGCGTACCGGCAGTGACTTCACCTCTCCGGTTGCGAAGAGCTCGCTAGCGCAGCGGCGGGTGAGGGTTCTTGCTGCGGACCACGGACTGCAGACAACGGACTCGATACCTCCCTTTTTCACCGCCTGAACAACCAAAGCAAGATTGAGATGACGATGCTAAGGATGATCATCGTCGTGATCGGAAAGAAGAACTTGAAACCCGGACGATCCATGACAACGTCGCCAGGGAGCCTGCCGAGTGGCAGCTTCGAAATCCAAGGCCACGCGACGCCGATTGCGACGATGGCCAATCCAATGACAATGAAGATCTTCTGCATAAGCGGTTCACTTGGTTGCGACAGTCAAACTCTCGGCGGGCCGCAAGGGTTTCAGCTGAAGTGAAGGCGCAATGCCGCTTAGTTTAAGTGGCATGTTGGCGGTTGACTGTTGACGGTTGGCAGCAAGAAGGCCGTCTTGGTCTGCCATCAACGGTCAACCGTCAACGCCTGAAAAAGTCTGCATTCTGGAGTCCCCAGTCCGTAGCCAGAGTGTCGGACGCTTCGCGTCGCAAGCCAGCGCCGCATATATTCCGGCTACAGACTACGGACTCCAAAAAAATCGGGGCGCCAAGCGCCCCGATTTTGTCTATCTTCACGGAATCGAACGATTACAGATTGCGCACCAGCGCGTCCGCGAACTCGCTGCACTTCACTTCTTTCGCGCCTTCCATCAAGCGCGCGAAGTCGTACGTGACGGTCTTCTGCCCGATCGTCTTGTCCATTGCGGAGATGATGGCGTCGGCGGCTTCGGTCCAACCCATGTAGCGAAGCATCATTTCACCGGAGAGAATGACAGAGCCTGGATTCACCTTGTCTTGGTTCGCGTACTTCGGCGCTGTGCCGTGAGTTGCTTCGAACACCGCGTGCCCGGTGACATAGTTGATATTGCCGCCGGGTGCGATGCCGATGCCGCCGACCTGTGCGGCCAGTGCGTCGGATAGATAGTCGCCGTTGAGATTCATCGTCGCGATGACGTCGAACTCTTCCGGACGCGTCAGCACTTGCTGCAGCGTGATGTCCGCGATCGCGTCTTTCACGATGAGCTTGCCGGCTTTCTTCGCTGCGTCTTGCTCTTCGTTGGCAGCCTTTTCACCCTTCTCAGCCTTGGTGCGTTCCCATTGGTCCCAAGTATAGGTTTGCGCGCCGAATTCCTTTTCTGCAAGCGCATAGGCCCAGTTGCGGAACGCGCCTTCAGTGAACTTCATGATGTTGCCCTTGTGCACGATCGTCACGCTCTTGCGCTTGTTGGCGATCGCGAATTCGAGGGCGGCGCGGAACAGGCGCTCGGTGCCTTCCTGTGAAACAGGCTTGATGCCGATGCCGGAAGTATTCGGGAAACGAATGTTGCCGAAGTGCTTCGGGAAGGCTTCTTTGAACAACTGCATGAATTTGCGGTGATCGGCAGAGCCTGCTTCGAATTCGATGCCAGCGTAAATGTCTTCGGTGTTTTCGCGGAAGATCGTCATGTCGACGCGGTCCGGTGTCTTCACAGGTGAAGGCACGCCTTTGAACCAGCGCACCGGACGCAAGCAGACGTACAGGTCGAGCATCTGTCGCAGAGCGACGTTCAGGGAGCGAATGCCTCCGCCGATTGGAGTCGTCAGTGGACCTTTGATCGAAACGAGATAGTCGCGACAGGCATCGACGGTTTCATCGGGAAGCCAGCTGTCGAACATATCCTTCGATTTTTGGCCGGCGAACACTTCCATCCAGTGAATTTTGCGCTTGCCGCCATAGGCTTTTGCGACTGCTGCGTCGAAGACGCGTACTGCTGCCCGCCAGATATCTGGACCTGTGCCGTCGCCTTCGATGAAGGGAACGATGGGCTGATCGGGAACGGCGAGCTTGCCATTCTGAATCGTGATCTTTTGCCCCTGCGGGGGCACAGTGAGCTTGACCGCTGTCGGCATCGACGCAACTCCATAAACGACGGGAAAAATGGGGTGCGAATGCTAACACAGCCCGCGCTGCGGGCTGTGTGTATGGGACGTGTAAGGTGTGTAAGGTGTAAGGTCAGAAAAGCGTATCCGCGCCTCTTACGTTACACGTTCTGCACCTGTGCACCTCCACACGGCGCGGCTTGCTCGCAAGACCCGCCTCAGAACACCACCGTCGCCTTGACACCAATTGCCGTATTTTCCAGCCGAATCGACCATCCATAGCGTTCGCAAATGCGGCGCACGAGGTACAGGCCCATGCCGTGGCCGGAAGGATGGGTGGTGAAGCGCTTCGGGGGATTCGACATATCGCCGGAGGGCAATGCACCAGAATTGCTCACTGTGAGCTCACGCCCGCGGCTCTCGCAGCGCACTTCCTGACCCGTCCCGTGCTGAACTGCATTGCGCACTAGATTGCCGATTGTCATGGCCACCATGCTTTCGGGTGCGGCAACATTCAGTGCCTCCTGCGATTCCATCTCGAGCAGGATGCGGCGCTCGCCCCCGACGCTGCGCTGATCCTCCACGATTCGCGCGAGTACCGCGTTCACATCGCAGCGCACCTCGGAGGTGTTGTCCGTGAGTTGCTCTCGCGAAAGCGCGAGCAGCGCCTCGGTAAACTCCGACATATCGCGCACCGCTCGTTGAATCCGCGCCAGTGCTTTCGCAGCAGCGGGACGATCCGCCGCTTGGCCTTCGAGAAGCTCGACCGCGCCGCGCATGACGGCCAACGGAGTGCGAAGCTCGTGGCTCGCGGTCGCGGTGAAAGATTGTTCGCGCTCGACGAAACCATCCAGTCGTTCCATGAATGTATCGATCGAACGCGCGATAGGTTCGAGCTCGTTACCTGCGAACTGTGCACCTACCCGCACGTGGCGCTCGCCAGGATCGATCTGCGTTAGGCGATCCGCGAGCGCAGTGACAGGTTCGACTAGGCGTCGAGAGATTGCAGCGGCCGCGAGACCGGCAAGAATGACGATCGCGGTTACGCCGAGTGCCAGCACCAAAATCGCAATCACTTCCTGCCGCGCATGCGTGGTCACGTCATAGGTGATGTAGAGACGGCCGAAATCGCCATCGCGCACCAGCACATCGAGCAGGCGCCCCTCGGAACGCACGCGATGCATCGCTCCGGGTCTGAGCATCGCGATGTGCCGCGGCAATTCCGCCAGGTCGCTCGAGCGATAGATGCTCAAGCGCGCCGAGCGCAGCGGATCGGCGCCTCGGTCGATGCGCATGCGATGCTCGAAGTGCGTCAACTCCTCGGACAACAAGTCGAACGTGATCGTACGCTTCAATCGTTCGTCGGCCAGATAGGCCCAAGCGCTCAGCACCGTACCTGCGATCGCGACCAGCGCGATCATCGTTCCTGCGATTCGATTGCGCAGGCTGAGAGCGGCAAACTTCGCCGACAGCCTACGAACGAACGGGATCCGCTGTAAGTCGATAACCGGTGCCATGGATCGTGTGTAGCAGTTTTAGGGAGAAGTTCTTATCGATGGCCGCGCGCAACGCATGCATGTGCGCGCGTAGAAAGTCGCCTTGCGGAGGTTGATCGCCCCATAGCTCGCGTTCGAGCTCGGCGCGCGTTACGACTCGATGCGAGTTCTGCAGCAACAGCATCAATAGCCGGCGAGTGGTGGGATTCAATTTGATGGGCTCGCCGGCACGTTGCGCTTCGAGAGTATCCAGATCGAAGGTGAGATCGGCGAGCGTCAACAATCGTGGCGTTTGCGGGACGTTGGCGCGGCGCAGGAGAGCTTTCAAGCGTGCGTCCAGCTCTGCCAGCGAAAATGGTTTGACTAGGTAATCATCCGCGCCTGCTTCGAATCCCTCGATCTTGTCTTCCAGCAGATCCTTCGCTGTCAGCATCAACACCGGGACACGAGTCCGGCCAGCCTGCCGCAATTGGCGGCAGAGCGATAGTCCATCCAATCCCGGCAGCATCAAATCCAGCACGATCGCGTCGTATGACTCTTCGAGTGCTTTTTGTAATCCAGCGACGCCGTCGATCTCGTGATCGACCGCGATCCCCTTGGGATCGAAGTACTCGGAGATGTTCGCGGCGATATCGCGATTGTCTTCGATTAATAGCAGGCGCATGGGCGAATCGTAGGCAAGAGATTTGGCCATTCTGAGCGCGTCGTCATGGAAGTGTCATCTGTTTGTAATGCGCAAGCAGTATCGCGCGGGCAAATTCATGCTCGCAAAGACAGATGAAACCGCCCATGAACATCCAGGTGAACTCACTTTTCCGCCGGGTCGACGCCGTCGAGGAGCGCTGGTGTTTGAGCCTCAATCGCGGCTGCCGCCTGCGTGCAGTACGCGATTTCTTCACCGCGGTCAGCCGGTTGGGCGATGGTGTGCTCTGGTACACGCTCATGGGGCTGATGCCTCTCGTCAATGGGCGAGCGGGATTGATGCCGGCAATCAGAATGGGCCTCGCGGGACTGGTTGGTACTGTTCTGTACAAGTATCTGAAGTCCCGATTGGTTCGGGAGCGTCCGTTCATCTCCCACTGCAGGATCCTGCAGGGTACACGGGCGCTCGATCGCTATAGCTTTCCGTCCGGTCATACGCTTCACGCCGTCAGCTTCACCATTCTTGCAGTGAATGCCTTCCCCGCATTGGCAGCTGTGCTGGTTCCCTTCGCAATGCTCGTCGCGATCTCAAGAGTGGTGCTCGGGTTGCACTACCCGAGTGACGTGATCGTAGGTGCCTTGGTCGGCGGCGTACTCGCAACCACAACCATGGTGCTGGTGCCACTCGCTTAGGGCAGGAAGAAGTATCTCGCAGTGCGTTGGCGATGTCCCTCGTCGTGGTGCGCTAACGATGCTTGTGCCATCAAATCTCGCAGCGGCGCGGCGGAATAGGCGGATCTGGCAAGATGAAGAATTATCTCGCAGAGGCGCAGGGCTCGCAGAGGAAGATGGAAAATGAGCGCAGCTCTATTTTCTAACCCGCCGCGCCGCTGCGAGAAACTCCTCCGGAGCTCAAGCATGCTCCTTCCTTCGAGATAGGCATCCTGCGCAATCCTCTTTCTTCCCTTCTCCTTCCGACCCCTGCGATCTCCGCGTGCCCTGCGAGAACTTTCTTTTAACGTGTCATATGGAGCGTCACCGCGCGACCGATAGTCCAGCTCGGTGCTATTCTCCGGGATGTGTCGATCGTCGTCCTCGAAACAGCCAGGCTTTGCTTGCTTCATCTAGAAGAAGCGGACGCGCCGTTCATTTTGGAGCTTCTCAACGAGCCGGCGTTCTTGCGCGATATCGGCGATAAGGGTGTCCGATCGCTCGATGATGCCCGCAACTACATCGCCTCGGGTCCGATCGCGAGCTATCACGAACATGGATTCGGTTTACTGCGGGTGGAGCTCAAAGCAACCGGCGAACCCATAGGGATGTGCGGATTATTGAAGCGCGACGCACTCGATCATCCCGACTTGGGTTATGCGTTCCTGCAAAGACATTGGTTCAACGGCTACGCCATCGAAGCCGCGCGGGCCACGATGCAGCACGCAAGCGAAGTCTTGGGGCTGCGCGAAGTGTTGGCGATTACAGCGCAGGAAAATCCCTCCTCCATTAGGGTGCTAGAGAAGCTTGGCTTTCACTTCGATCGCAACGTCCTTCTACCCAACTACGAGACACCGAGCAGGTTGTTCGTTTGGAATCCAGAGAGCGAGATAGCCACTCAGAGCACATAGAACATCGGTATGGACAGAGTCTGGTTGTCTTCTCTTGGTGATCCGGGTTCTGTTTTTCTGCCCCCGTCACCCGTCACCCGTCACCTCGTCGCTGCCAACACAGCGAGCACGGACCCTTCTGACCTCGTCACTTCGTACCCCATCACTTCGTCACTCCTCCCTCAGCTATCCGGCGATAGCTGAATCAAGTCCTTGGCATACATTTCCGCGAGCAGATGAGTGACGCGCTCGCTGCCCAAACTGCCGTCCGCGCCGATCGAGCGGCAAATGGTGTCCACTGTCTGGGGTGTCTCCAGCAGGTCCCAAACCTGGGTTGTTTCCTCGACATCCAATTCGGCCTGTTCGCTGATGGAAGCAAGAATAGCGTTCTGCCGCGCGCTCTCTTTCAGGCCTTGCGGATTTCGCACGTAAGAAGCGGTTGGGAGGATATCAGTCATAGTCGGCTCCTGACGGCTCAACTCGAGCCGATCATCGCTGCAACTGCCGCGCTACCTCGAAGGTTCCGTCTGAATAATCACTTGCATACAACGCGCTCCGTAATCTCGAGGATTCGCCTGAGTCTTGCGGCGTCTGCGCCAGTGACTCATCCTCTACCGCATCCGCATGCGTAGTTTATCTTGGAGGATCCGATGTTCCGCAGTGCGCTACTCCTACTGATCGCTCTTTTCAGCACACAGGTGCTCTGTGCCGATGCGACATGGATCGAGGAGAGCAATCGGCACGCGGATGTACTTCTCGAGGTCATTGCGCGGTATCAACCGGAAACTGCAGCGAGCCTGGGAGTGGAAGGGCATGACGATGCCGTGCTCGATCTGAAGCCCGGTGTGGTACAGCGCCAAGACGCCGATTTACTCGCGGCGATCGCCACATTGGAAGGGCTTCGCGGCAAAGCCACGGACAAAAGAGTGCAGCAGGATTTGGACATTCTGCTCAAAGCAGCGGCGGATCAGCGTCAGACGCTGGCACTCAACGACAAGTTCTTGCTGCCATTCTTCGATTTGACCCAATCGATCTTTAGAGGCTTTCAAAACCTGCTCGATGCCAGAGTCGCTAAAGAACGGCATGCTGCAGCGCTGGTTCGATTGCAGCGATATGTCGGTCGAGAGCAAGGCTATGAGCCGATTGCCGAGCTCGCACGGGAGCGGTACGAGGAAGTTGCTGGCAATACCGCTTTGCTCGGTCCATGGGTCAAGGAAGCTGAGCAGTATCTCGAGAATCAAGAGCGTTACTTGGATGGCATCGAAAGTTTGTTGAAGGACAGTGGACTGAAGGGTTGGCAGAAGGATTTGCGCACTCTACGCAAGCAGTTGGACGATTACGCGAGCTGGGTTCGCTCAACGGTGATTCCGCGCGCACGCAAGACCAGTCAGCTTCCGCCGGAACTGTACGCCGACAATCTGAAGAACTTCGGTGTTGAGGCCGATCCGCGCGAGCTGATGCAGCGGGCACAGACGAGCTATATGCAGACGCGCGAGGAACTCCAATCCTTGGCCCGCCAATTGGCCGCGCAGCGCAAGTGGTCATTCGCGGATTATCGGGAAGTGTTGCGCGAGCTCAAGAAGGATCGCATCGACGAAGCGACGCTGATGGCGTTGTATCGAGGCCGGCTCAAGCAAATTGAAGAGATCGTTCGCGAGGAACGTATCGTGTCCTTGCCGCAGCGCGATGCGGTCATTCGACTTGCAACCGAAGCGGAGTCGGCGGCAACACCTGCTCCGCATATCGATCCACCACGCTTGGTCGGCAACACCGGCGAGCCGGCCGAATTCGTGTTGCCGTTGTCGAATCCGAACGCGGCTCCCGGTACGGTGATGGATGATTTCACGTTCGACGCCATCACTTGGACACTCACAGCCCATGAAGCGCGGCCGGGACATGAATTGCAGTTCGCTGCGATGATGGAGAAAGGAGTGTCGACGGCCCGTGTCGTGTTCGCGTTCAATAGCGCGAATATCGAAGGCTGGGCGCTGTATGCCGAAGCGGTGATGAAGAAGTATCTGCCGCTCGAAGGGCAAATCGGATCGCTGCAAGCACGATTGATGCGCGAAGCCCGCGCATTCTTGGATCCCATGCTGAACCTAGGCATGCTGGAACCCGCTGCGGCAAAACGATTCCTGATGGAGGAGGTCTTGCTGTCCGAGCCCATGGCGCAACAAGAAGTCGATCGCTACACGTTCCGCGCCCCAGGACAGGCGACCGCTTATTTCTACGGCTACTCGAAACTCAACGCCCTACGCACTCAAACCGAGCTCGCCATGCCAGGACGTTTCGAGGAGCTCTCCTACCACGACTTCATCGTGAACCAGGGATTGCTGCCGTTCGAGTTGTTGGAGAAGGTGGTGAGAGAAGAATATGTGACGAATTAAGGACGTGACAGGTGACGAGTGACGAGTAAGAGCGAGCGATGTAGGTGCGGCCATCTCTTGGGGCAATGCGAAGACGCTTGACTAGAGAGTGCGAACTCTCACCATCTTGCCCGTCACCCGTCACCCGTCACCCGTCACCCGTCACCCGTCACCCGTCACCCGTCACCCGTCACGCGCACTAACGTGCGCTAGAACTTCGCCTCCAATCCAAACCCCATGTAATTCACTCCGCCTTTGCTCTCGGCGAAGAG
>JAICPY010000250.1 GCA_025929585.1 Steroidobacter sp. | reverse complement strand
TGATGAGGGGACAGATTTCTAGATCTGTCCCCCGGTCGAACTGCTCGGCGGCGGATCGATCCAATGCTCGAGCAGCCGCCCCACCGTTGCGAGTTCAGTGGCGCGGCGGGATGCGCAGGGACTGCCCCGGATAAATCTTGTCCGGATCCTTGAGCATCGGCTTGTTCGCTTCGAAGATCTCCGGGTACTTGCTCGCGTCGCCGTAATATTTCTTCGCGATCGCCGAGAGCGTGTCGCCTTTGACCACGGTGTGATACTGCGCCTCTGGCGCGCGTTCCTGCACCGCGAGATCGTCCGTGACTTTTTCAACGCCTGCGATGTTGCCGCAGCACAAAATGACTTTTTCCTTTGTCGCCTGATCTTTCGCAGTGCCGGAAACGTGCACCGTCGATGACGGCGCATCGAATGACACTTTCAGATTATCCACTTGCAAACCTTGCACGCGGATGTAGTCCGCGATGGCTTCGCCCGCATCACGGCCATCGCCATTGTTCGCTTTCTTCTGCGCAGCGGTAGGCTCCTGCGGTTTCTTCTCCGGCGCGCCGAAACGTGCAGCCGCTTTCGCATTCTCGACGATTCTCTCGCCTGCATCTCTTACGAAATTCCACACGCTCATGATCGCTCTCCTGGTGTGACGGTTGCCGGAATCGAACGCGGCAATGAGAGGATAGTTTCCGGAGAAAGCCACCGAGGGTGCTCGAGCGATGAACGCAGCTTCGCTGGCGTATAGTGTCCGCGGCTAAGCATCAAGGTGAGTCCATGATCTTGCGCGTGCTCTTGCTGTCTCTCGCCGCAACCGCGGCCTACGCGGCGTCGCCGGCGCAACGCTATCAGCCTGAATGGAATTCGATCGACGAGCGACCGACACCTGAATGGTGGAACGAGGCCAAGTTCGGCATCTTCATCCACTGGGGTGTGTACTCGGTGCCGGCCTTCGCGCCCAAAGGTGAGTATGCCGAGTGGTACTGGGAGCGCATCGGTCGGGCAGGCAATCCCGACCCGAGCTCGAGCGATGCGAGGATCCGCCGCGAGACGCGCAACTTTCATAAGCGCCACTATGGTGAAGCTGTTCAGTACATGGAGTTTGCGGAGAGCTTCACTGCGGATCTGTTCGACGCGAAACAATGGGCGCAGATATTTCGGGACGCCGGCGCGAAGTACGTCGTGCTCGTTTCCAAGCATCACGACGGTTTTGCACTCTGGCCTTCACGCGAGGCCGATGCGAGTTGGGGGCGCGACTGGAATTCCGTGGATGTCGGGCCGCGACGCGATGTAGTCGGTGAGCTCAGCACGGCGGTGCGAGAGCAAGGACTGGAGATGGGCGTCTACTTCTCGTTGTACGAGTGGTTCAATCCGTTGTGGATGTCGGGAGATACCGATGCGTATGTCGAGCAGCATCTATTTCCGCAGTTCAAGGATTTGGTAACGCGGTATGCACCGTCAGTGATCTTCTCGGACGGCGAATGGGATCTTCCTTCGCAACGCTGGCGTGCGCCGGAGCTTCTCGCTTGGCTGTTCAACGACAGCCCGGTGGCGGACCGTGTGGTGGTGAATGATCGATGGGGACGCGAGACTCGACATCGGCACGGCGGTTACTACACAACGGAATACGGTGCAGGTCTGCCAGGCGCGACCCACGCATGGGAGGAGAACCGTGGCTTGGGACATTCTTATGGTTTCAATCGCAACGAACAGCTCGCTGACTACGCGACTGGTCGTCAGTTGCTGTTGACGCTGATCGACACCGTCAGCCGAGGCGGCAACCTATTGCTCAACGTTGGACCCACCGCCGATGGGCGAATCCCGGTCATCATGCAAGACCGTCTCGCGTATCTCGGTCAATGGTTGAAGTACAACGGCGAGGCCATCTACGGCACGCGCACCTTTCGCGACGGCGCGCAGTGGACGACGGGGCGCAAGCAGGAGGTTGATACGTCGACCAACTACCGCGCGAAATACGACGTCGAGAAGCTCACGCTCCATCCAGATCCAGGCGATGCGCGCAAGGAGATCCTGTTCACGCGGCGGGGCAACGCGCTGTACGCAGTATCGCCGCGTTACCCGCAGGGCGAATTGGTGCTACGAGACGTGAAACTTGCGAAGGACGCACGCATCGCATTGCTCGGAAGCCGGTACGAGAATGTGGCGTGGAAACAGCGCGGTGCGGATGTCGTCATCTCGACGCCCGCGCTTCAAGACGGAGAGTTGCCGTTCGATGGGCCGCGCACATTCAGAGTGGACGGCATGCAGTAACGGGACATCTCATCCGCGCTCCTCATCGAGCTCGCTTGGGTGGCTGCTGCTTGGACGGCTCTTCGATGGGAGGTCGGCGCGCTGGGTCGTCGGGCGGCATCGGGACATCGTTGTCCGGCTGTTCTCGATGCGATCGATCCTGGTCCGGATCTTTTGACGGCTTGCGTTCCATGACAACGGAATTGGGTCGCCCGGGCAGATGTTCCCGACCAGCCCGGGACTTTTCTTGTGGGTGGGAATTTGTTCCGACGAAGACGCAAGGGTCGGAATAAATTCCGACCTTGTATCTTGATCCTGTATCCCCGACTGCGCGGACGGGGTTACACCGGAGAAAGGACAGAGACTGTTTCCGACCAAAGACCTCGAGTCTGTCGAAGTAGATCAGCCTGTCTTTTTCCTTCCGGGGGCATCTAGAAGCTGGACGGTATTCCAAGACGCGGTCACATCAACCGACAGTCTGCATGAACAAGGCAAGCTGGCTGCCCTATATCGTTTCGCGCGAGTTCGCATGAGGTGATGAGCGGTGAGTTGGCTTGGTATCGACGTCTCGAAGGATTCCCTCGCGGTGGCATTACAGCCCGGTGAGCGCAATCGCCCGTACGAACGAGAAGTTCGCAACGACGCGGGCGGAATTGCACGATTACGGCAGTGGGTGCAGGAGCGAGGATGTGAGCTTTCGCAGATCACTGTGGTCATGGAAGCCACTGGGGTCTACCACGAGCGAGTCGCCCAGGCGTTGTACGATGCGGGATGCAATGTGATCGTGGCCAACCCGAAGCGGGTGCGTGACTACGCAGCCGGCTTGGGATTGCTGCACAAGACCGACAAGGTCGATGCGCGAGCGCTTGCTCGCTATGGCAAGGAGCAAGCCTCGGAACTGGTAAGTTGGAGTCCGCCGCCCGAGGAAGTGCGGATTCTGCGCTCGCTCTATGATCGATTGTCGGCGGTGCAAGAGGACCTACAACGCGAGATGAATCGGCACGATCAGGCCGTGATCAGTGAGGAGCCCGTGTTAGTTATTGACTCACTGAATAGCTCCATTTCGCACTTGCGCGAGGACTGCGAGCGCTTAAAGCGCGCGATCGAAGATCACTTCGATCAACATCCTGGCTTAAAAGCCCAGCGCGAGTTGCTCCAGAGCATCCCGAGCATCGGTCCAGTCTCGGGTGATCTGTTGTTATGCCTACTTCTGGCCCATCGCTTTCACAGTGCGCGCCAAGCGGCCGCCTTCTGCGGGTTGATCCCTAAAGCACATCAGTCCGGTACCAGCGTGCGCAAAGCCTCGCGCCTGACCAAGCAAGGTGATGGGCGGCTGCGGGCGAAGCTCTATATGGCTGCTGTCGTGGCCACCCAGCATAACCACGAGTTGCGCCAGATCTATCGAGCGCTTCTAGCGGCGGGAAAACCTAAGTTGAGCGCACTAGGGGCGCTGATGCGCCGCCTAGTGCATATCGCCTACGGGGTGCTCAAACATCAAACGCCGTACAGCTCTCAACTTGTCGCCCAGAGCGCTTGACGGCCAAGACGGTATCTACAAGGGCAGGATTCCGGCCT
>JAICPY010000159.1 GCA_025929585.1 Steroidobacter sp. | reverse complement strand
TAGCCATTGTGGTTTACGGAGTCGGGAGTCGGGAGTCGGGAGTCGGGAGTCGGGAGTCGGGAGTCGGGAGTCGGGAGTCGGGAGTCGGGAGTCGGGAGTCGGGAGTCGGCGAGATGATGACTTTCTGGGTCGGCCCACCGTCAAGCAGTTTTGCGGGTCTTGCCTTGCTCTCCTCCGATTCCCGATTCCCGATTCCCGATTCCCGATTCCCGATTCCCGACCTATTTCTTTCGTGGACCTTGAGGTTGTTGCTTGGCGTCTGTTGCGAGCACGTCGATCAATGCCTGCATGTCCTTCGGAAGCGGCGCTGTGCACTCGATCGGTTTACCCGATTTGGGGTGCTCAAATGCGAGCCGCGCTGCATGCAGTGCCTGACGCCTGAATCCGCGCAACGCATCGATGAGCTCCGGTGAGGCTCCTTTCGGCAGCAACAAGCGGCCGCCGTAGGCTTGATCTCCGACGAGCGGGTATTTGATATGGGCCATATGCACGCGAATCTGGTGCGTGCGGCCGGTTTCCAGCGTCAAGCGAACGTGAGTGTGGCCGCGGAATCGCTGCAACACGCGATAGTGAGTAACCGCATCGCGTCCATTCTCGCGAATGGCCATCCGTAAACGATCCACCGGGTGGCGCCCTATCGGGGCATCAACCGAACCACCGCCGGTCATGACGCCCAAACAGACAGCCTCATACTCCCGCTGCACTTCATGAGCTTCGATTGCGCGAACGAGCACCGTGTGCGCTTCAACCGTTCGAGCAACGACCATCAGGCCGCTCGTGTCCTTATCCAAACGGTGCACGATACCCGCCCTCGGGACCTGGGCGAGCTTGTCGTCGAAATGCAGCAGTGCGTTCTGCAAGGTTCCTGCGGCATTTCCAGCGCCCGGATGCACGACGAGCCCCGCGGGCTTATTGATCACGATCACCTGTGAATCCTGATGGACGATCGTCAGGTCAATGGCTTGCGCCTCAACATCGACGGCGGCGGGTAACACCGCGTCCACCTCCACGTGCTCGCCGCCTGCAACCTTGTCTTTGGGCCTAAGGTGCGCGCCGTCGACCTTGACTCTGCCCTCGTCGATCCAGTCCTTGATTCGCGTCCGAGAATAATCGGCAAGCAATTCGGCGAGCACCTGATCCAGGCGCTGACCTGCGTATTCGATGGGAATTGTCAGACTGTGGCGCGTGGATGCCGACATTGGGGAACTTATCACCAGGGGAGAGAACGAAGCTTACTCTGCGGGGATTCGGGCGCCTCGGCTATACTCCTCCGCAAACCTGAAAACAGTGGTTTCACGAATTCTCTCATGCGAATCCTTATTTTGACCACGGCGGCCCTGCTGCTGGCCCTGTCCGGCTGCGGCAACCAGTCACGAGAACAGCTCGGCGATGCCGACGTGCTCTACGAGCGCGCGAAGCGCGCAGCCGACAATCACAACTATCGAGACGCGACCGTCTACTACGAGCAGCTCGAGGCGCGTTTTCCGTTCACGAATGCGGCGCGCCAAGGCCAGCTCGACTTGATGTATGCGTATTACAAGAATCGCGAGCCCGAAGCTGCGATCGATCAGGCCGATCAGTTCATTCGGGAGAATCCCGCCCATCCGCGCGTAGACTACGCGTATTACATCAAGGGATTGGTGCATTTCGAACGCAACCCAAACTTTCTCGAGCGGTGGTTCAGGGCCGACTTGAGTCAGCGCCCGCCTTCCGATGCGCGCAGCTCGTTTCAGTCGTTTCAGACTCTGGTGCAGCGCTTTCCGAGCAGCGAATATGCTCCCGATGCGCGCCAACGCATGGTCTTCCTGCGCAACCGGTTAGCGAGCTACGAGGTCTACGTCGCCGACTACTATCTGTCGCGCGGGGTTTATGTGGGCGCACTGAATCGCGCGAGGTATGCGGTCGAGAACTACGATGGCGCACCCCAGATCAAGCGCGCACTCGAAATCATGACCGAGGCGTATCAGCATCTTGGCATGACGCAATTGGCAGGCGACACCGAGCGCGTATTGCGCGAGAATTTCGCCAATGTCGATCAACCGCAGCCAAACGACGAAGAGAAAAGCTGGTGGAAGTTTTGGTGAGCTGAGCCGTTCACCGCTGACTGTTGAGGGTTGACGGTTGACGGTTGACTGCCAGAGAAAGACCCTAACCGCCTAGCGGCGATCCGCAAAATTTCTCCATCACTGCACGCTGCGGCGATTCACATGTCCGTACCTACTCTTCGTCTTGCGCTGGCGCAGCTGAATACGTTCGTCGGAGATGTGGCTGGCAACACTCAGCGCGTCATCGATACGACTCTTGAGGCCCAACAGCGCCTTCAACCGGACATCGTTTTGTTTCCTGAGCTCACTTTGTGCGGATATCCGCCCGAAGATTTGCTGTTTCACACTGGACTGAGACGCCAAGTCGGCACTGCGCTGGAGCGGCTGCGCGCAGAAATTCGCGGTCCCGCGGTCGTCGTCGGCTATCCCGAGTATGACGGCAAGCACATCTACAACTCTGCCGCTCTGCTGCGAGACGGTGAGACGATTGCGAACTACCGCAAGCAAGAACTGCCGAACTACTCGGTCTTCGATGAGAAACGCTATTTCCAGCAAGGCCGCGAAAGCTGCATCGTTGAGATCAAAGGCATCCGTGTCGCGCTACTGATTTGTGAAGACATTTGGGAACCAGGTCCCGCCAACGCCGCAAAGGCAGCAGGTGCACAGCTGATCCTCGTGATCAACGGATCACCGTACTCATTGAATTATCAGAGCCGACGAGAAAGCGTCGTACGAGAGCGTGTCGGCGAAGTGAGATTGCCAGTCGTCTATCTCAACATGCTGGGCGGGCAAGACGAGCTGGTTTTCGATGGCGGCTCCTTCGTAATGGACGAGAACGGCGAGGTCGTGCATAGAGCGCGGCATTTCGAAGAATCGCTATTCGCTGTTGACGTGGACCTCCAAGATGGCAAAGCAGTGCCTCGCGCAGGCTCCATCGAACCGGTGCTTTCAGAGGAAGCCAGCGTCTACAACGCTCTGGTTCTCGGCGTGAAAGACTACGTCGGGAAACACAAATTCCCGGGCATCGTGCTAGGACTCTCCGGCGGAATCGATTCGGCGCTGACGCTCGCGATCGCAGTCGACGCATTAGGCGCCGATCGTGTACGTGCGGTAATGATGCCCTCGCGCTACACCTCGAGAATGAGCGTGGAGGATGCAGCTGCACAAGCTACGGCACTCGGAGCCCAACACGATGTCATCCCGATTGAAGGAATGTTCGAAGCCGCGCTCAGTGCGTTGAAAGCAGTGTTTGCAGGCCGCGAGCCAGATGCGACGGAAGAAAACATCCAAGCCCGTTGTCGAGGCCTGCTATTGATGGCCATCTCGAACAAGACCGGCCGCATGGTGCTGACAACGGGAAACAAAAGCGAGATGGCGGTCGGTTACGCAACACTCTACGGAGATATGGCGGGCGGATTCGCGCCGATCAAGGATTGCAGCAAGTTGTTGGTGTATCGGCTGGCAAAGTATCGCAACACGATTTCTCCCGCGATCCCGGAACGCGTCATCGAGCGTCCTCCGTCGGCGGAACTGCGCCACGATCAGAAGGACTCCGATTCCTTACCTCCGTATGAAGTACTCGATCCAATCCTTGAACTGTTCATCGAAGACGATTTGTCCGTCGATGAAATCAGCGCTCGCGGATTCGATCGCGCGACGGTGGGGCGCGTGCTCGAGATGGTCAAACGCAACGAGTACAAACGCCGCCAAGCACCTCCGGGTGTTCGAATCAGCGATCGCGCTTTCGGCCGCGATTGGCGCTACCCGATTACATCGGGGTATCGAACGAAGTAGTCGGGAGTGGTTAACGCCACGTATTAGCAGCGACTGCCGTATCCAAGCTGCGACAAGAAGACTCTCGCAGAGAGCGCAAAGCCTACAAAGTTTTCGAAGAAGCACGCGGACCGGCGCTACGCCCACGGGGCGGGTGAAATTGTCCCCTCCCCTGCTTGCGGGGGAGGGTTAGGGAGGGGGCAGCGCGAAGCCCGGCGGAGCGCTCTACTTCTTACGCGCAGGTCTGCTGCGCTTTGCCTTCGCTTTGGACTTAGCTTTCCCTTTTACCTTGCTCTTCGTGGCAATGGACTTCTTCGCCGCAGGTTTCTTCTTCGCGGGACCCTTGACCGCTTTCTTCGCCGGCCCCTTCTTCTTGCTCGAGTTCTTGCTCGCCTTCGAAGATTTCCCGGTCACGACGAAGGAGCTCTTGTGCGCGGACGAGCTCGATCGGCGGGCACCGCTCTTTTGCATCTGTTCCGCAATCGCCGTGCCGAGATCGGCAGGGCTCTTCACGGTCCGGACACCCGCACGCTCCAGAGCTGCGAACTTGTCGGCAGCTGTTCCTTTGCCGCCTGACACGATCGCACCCGCATGACCCATGCGCTTGCCTGGAGGGGCGGTTACACCGGCGATGTAAGCAACCACTGGCTTCGTGACATGCTCGCGAATGAACTCAGCGGCCGCTTCTTCATCGCTGCCGCCGATCTCGCCCACCATGATGATACCTTCGGTTTGCGGGTCTTCTTCGAAGCGTGCGAGCACGTCGATGAAGTTCATGCCGCGCACCGGGTCGCCACCGATGCCGACGCAGGTGCTTTGTCCCAATCCGACATTCGTCGTTTGAAAAACGGCCTCGTAAGTGAGGGTGCCTGAACGGGAGACGATGCCGACCTTGCCGGGTTTATGGATGAATCCCGGCATGATTCCGATCTTGCATTCACCCGGCGTAATGATCCCTGGACAGTTGGGCCCAATCAGTAGGCTGCCATAGCTCGCGAGCGAGGACTTCACTCGAACCATGTCGTTTACCGGAATGCCTTCGGTGATGCAGACGATCAACTCGATGCCCGCATCGGCCGCTTCGAGAATAGCGTCTGCCGCGAACGGCGCGGGCACGTAGATCATGCTCACTGTCGCGCCGGTCTCTTTGACCGCTTCACGAGCAGTGTTGAATACCGGCAGATTGAGATGCTTCTCCCCACCTCGCCCTGGCGTCACTCCGCCAACGAGCTTTGTGCCGTATTCGATGCACTGTTCGGAATGGAACGTACCCTGCTTGCCCGTGAACCCTTGGCAGATCACGCGCGTTTTTTTGTTGACGAGAATGGACATAGAGGAAGTGACTAGCGGTTAGCGGTTAGCGGTTAGTAAGAGGCAGGGGCGTTCTTACTTCGATTTGGCGGCGGCGACGACTTTCTTTGCCGCATCGGTCAGGTCGGTTGCAGCGATGATGGCCAAGCCGCTCTTTGCGAGAAGTTTCCGGCCTTTCTCCGCGTTCGTGCCTTCGATGCGAACGACCACGGGCACTCGCACGCCCACATCCTGCACGGCATGAATGATGCCTTCGGCAATCATGTCGCAGCGGACGATGCCACCGAAGATGTTGACCAGAATCGCATGCACATTCTTGTTCGACAGAATCAAATTGAATGCTTCTGTCACTCGCTCACGGGTGGCGCCGCCCCCGACGTCGAGGAAGTTGGCTGGCGCACCGCCATGGAGCTTGATCAAATCCATCGTCGCCATCGCCAGACCCGCACCGTTGACCATGCAGGCAATATCCCCGTCCAGGGATACATAGTTGAGCTCATGCTCGGCGGCGGCACGCTCCATCGCGTCTTCCTGGCTCGCATCGCGCCATGCACTCAGCTCTTTCTGCCGGAAGAGCGCGTTGTCTTCGATGTTGATCTTCGCATCTAGCGCCACGAGCTTGCCGTCGTCAGTCACGATCAAAGGATTCACCTCGACCAAGCTCGCGTCCTTCTCTAAATAGAGTTTGTAGAGCGACTGGGCGATCGATGCGAACTGCTCGACTTGCTTACCTTCGAGCCCCAAGCCATAGGCCAGCACGCGGCATTGCGAGGCTTGTAATCCCGCAGAAGGATGAACATCGACCCGAATGATTTTCTCGGGCGTATGCGCCGCGACTTCCTCGATGTCCATGCCACCGGCGGCAGATGCGATAAAAGCAATGTGACCTTTATCGCGATTGAGCACCAAGCTCAGATACAGCTCGCGGGCGATTTTTGATCCCTGCTCCACGAACACTTGATTCACCGGCAAACCTTCCGGTCCTGTTTGGTGCGTCTTCAAGCGCTGGCCGAGCATCGCTTCGGCTGCCTTGGCCGCCGCCTCTGGCGAATCGACCAGCTTCACACCCCCGCCTTTACCTCGACCGCCGGCATGCACCTGCGCCTTCACGACCCATTTGGAACCACCGAGCGTGCGCGCTGCTTCGGCGGCTTCCGCAGGTGTTGAGGCTACTTGGCCGGTTGGCACTGGGATTCCGTAGCGCGCGAATAGCTGTTTGGATTGGTATTCGTGGAGATTCATAAGGACAACTAGGTGGGGGCTGGAGACTAGGGCGAGAAGGCCCTACTCAAAGGTCGCGTATTCTGGAGGAATTCACTCGATGAGAAAAGGCCATAGCGCTGTGAGCGCCACGCATTTGCTGGATTCTGACTGCAGTTTTTTGCGAAGCGTGCCTTCGCGAGCTGTCGTTTTGGCCCCCGTACACAGGCCAACAGGGGCGAGTCTATTGTCTTTCTTATGCTAACGTTCACGCTCACACATGACCGCTCTCCTGCCGCATCCGCGCATCGGCGCCACATCCACCGATCTCGCCTGGCGGGTGTTGGCGCTCGTCAATCTATATCGGCTGCTCGTGCCGGTAATGTTGACGATACTATTTATCGCAACATCGCCTTCGGCCATCGGCCACGCAAATCCAGGTCTCTTCAGGACAGCGGCAGCGGCTTATTTTCTCTATGCCGTCGTGTCGATCTGGGCAGTGAAGCGCCGCTGGCCCGAGATCGCGATTCAGACGTTTATCAACATCTTTGTCGATATCACGGCCATTGCATTGCTGACATTTGCGAGTGGCGGCATGAACAGCGGCCTCGCCGCCTTACTCGTGCTACCGATCGGCGCAGCAAGCTTCATTGTCCGTCAGGAGCTCGCGCTGATGTTCGCCGCGATCGCCACGCTCGCGGTATTGATACAGCAAGGCTTCTCGATGCTTGCCGTGCAGGGCGATGCGGGCGATTTCGCAGCGGCCGGCATCGTCGGTGCGCTCTTGTTCATTGTTGTTTTAGGCGTGGGGCCGCTCGCCCGGAGCTTGCGCGAGAGCGAAGAACGCGTTCGGCAACGCGAAGTCGACGTGGCGAACTTGGCCGAGCTCAATCAGTTCATCGTGCAGCATCTGCGCGAGAGCATCTTGGTCGTAGACTCGAATGACACCATCCGGCTTATCAACGAGTCGGCCGCACAACTATTGCAAGGCGGTTCCGTACCGGCTGGAACGCCGCTAGGTGAGGTCTCGCCGCGGCTGCTTTATCTCTTGGATACTTGGCGACGTCATTCGTATGACTGGCAGCAAAGCTCGCTGTCATTAACGGCTTCGGATGGCGGCAGTCTGGTCCAACCTCATTTTGTCTCGCTCGGACGCGAAGGCAGAGGGCCGACGCTGATTTTTCTCGAAGACACGACGATGATTGCGGAGCGGGTTCAGCAGTCGAAACTTGCAGCACTCGGCCGATTGAGCGCCAGCATCGCGCACGAACTTCGCAATCCGGTCGGTGCAATGAGCCACGCCGCGCAACTACTTGCCGAAGCACCGACGCTTTCGACACAAGAACGTCGGCTCACCAGCATCATCACGAACAATGGCGAGCGCGTCAGTTCGATCATAGACAACGTACTGCAGCTCTCGCGCCGTGATTCCACCCGCCAAGAGAGAATCGAGCTCAATGGCTGGCTGCAGGAATTTCTGACCGAGTTCCGGGAGACGACGCAAACAGACGGACAGAGCTTGCGGTTGCTAGGCTTTCATCAAGACATCGATGTGCGAGTGGATCCCTCACACCTTCAGCAGCTCATGTGGAACCTGTGCGAGAACGCGCTTAAGTACGGCCGCCTTTCAGATTCGAACGAGCCTATCGAGATACGCACAGGCCGGCTTGCAACCTCAGACCGCCCGTTCCTCGAAGTGATGGATCGCGGACCCGGCATCGAGTCCACTGATGCAGAACGTATCTTCGAGCCGTTTTTCACGGCAGGCAAAGGAGGAACCGGCTTGGGTCTTTTCATCGCACGCGAGCTAGCGCAGTGCAACCGTGCCGTGCTTCTCTACGAGCCTCGCGCTGGCGGTGGTAGTATTTTCCGCCTCGTATTCGCCGATCCTCAACGTTGGGAAGCCCAGTGAGCAAACCCCGAGCGCTCGTAGTAGACGACGAGCCCGACATTCGCGAACTTCTGCAGATCACACTCGAGCGCATGGACCTCGATGTGGTGGTCGAGGAAACCATTGCTGGAGCAACGCGCGAATTGCGCTCAGCGCATTACGACCTGTGCCTGACCGACATGAAGCTTCCGGATGGCAACGGGCTCTCACTCGTTGAATGGATTCAGAACCACAAGCCTCACACGCCCGTCGCGGTGATTACCGCGCATGGCAATGTCGAAACCGCTGTTCGCGCCCTGAAGCTCGGTGCATTCGATTTCATTTCGAAACCGCTAGACATTAATTCGCTGCGCAAGCTGATCGGTCAGACACTTAAACTCAGCGGCTCGAGCGACAGCACGCTGGAGTTACCGCAAGTAAAGCTCCTCGGTCGCTCTCGCGCGATGGAACAACTGCGAGAGATGATCGAAAGAGTTTCGCGCAGCCAGGCACCGGTTCACATCTGCGGCGAATCAGGTACCGGCAAGGAGTTGGTCGCGCATCTGATTCACAACGCAGGTGCACGGCGTGACGGGCCGTTCGTACCGGTGAACTGCGGTGCGATTCCGACCGAGCTCATGGAAAGTGAGTTGTTCGGTCATAAGAAGGGAAGCTTCACGGGAGCGATCGCGGATAAGCAGGGACTAATCCAATCTGCAGAAGGCGGGACGTTATTCCTGGATGAGATTGCTGACTTGCCGCTGCATATGCAGGTGAAGCTGCTGCGGGTGATTCAAGAGAAGAG
>JAICPY010000239.1 GCA_025929585.1 Steroidobacter sp. | reverse complement strand
GTGTCCGGGTTCGACATACAGAGTTCGACCGTAGAACGATTTGCAAACGAAGTAGCACTCCGTTGATAGGTCTACAGTCGTGCAGGACGTCTTGCTGCCTTCGCAAGGGGCCCGCGTCGCGTTTATCCCAGCTTAACTCCAAGTCGACAACGCTGTATCTTCGGGGTTTCGGGAATAATTGATTGTTGAGTTGTAACTTGGCTCATATTCTTACAGCAGCGCTCGCGCGTTGTCGGCGAATTGGAGTTGCTGCGATTGGCCTGCTGTGTCCGATACTCATCCTGGCGCAAGCGGATGCGGCTGAAATCGATGCAGCGCCGTCGGGCGTCATCGAAGCCGGTGCTCCAGCCTACGAACTGCTAACCATCGAAGCGCTCGGCCTCAACACCGCGCCGACCGACATTCGAGAAATGCCTGATGGCCGGATTCTGCTGGTCGCAGGCACGCAGCTTGCGTTAGGCGATGGCGCTCGATGGCGGATCTACAATCAAGCAGGCAATGCGCCGCGCATTTCGGTCAGGAGTGCCGGGGTAGATCGCGACGGTGTCATCTATGTGCCAACGTCAGAAGGTGTGGCGCGAGTTGTGTTCTCAGAAGACGGCCATTGGTGGCCGCGGCATGTGGTCGCCTGGTCCGCGGCACAGGACAGTCGCCTTCTAGTGCCCGAAGCGGAAATGCAAACGGTGGGCGACTCGTGGATCTGGCATTCCCTCACCGGCGCAGTACTGTCCTGGCGTCCTGGAGGGCAGATGGAGTTGCTTGGTTTCTCGAACACCATCGAAACGGTGTTCGAGTTCGAGAACGATCTATATGTCAGCGAACGCGCGAACGGCTCACTAACGCGTCTTAAGTCCGGCGTTGGTGAGCTGGTCAAATCAGATGGCTCGCTGAGCGCGATAACTGCCTCGAAACGACTAAGCCCCGGGCAACTGCTCGTCGGTACCTATGGTCGTGGTTTACAGATATTCGACGGAAAGACCACGCGCGCATTCGGCTCCGATGAAGTCTTGACCGGTGAGCAAAGGATCAATGATCTGTGCCGCACGGAAGGCGGCTTTCTCGCCGCCGCGGTCGATGGCTACGGCATCGTCTTCTTCCGCGAGGACGGACGAGCCATACAGGTTCTAGACCGGCTCTCCGACAGCCGCCTCACGCGCATCAAGCACCTGATGAACACCGGGGGCGGTGTCGTGTGGGGGCTGCTCGATGCAGGTGTGTTGCGAGTCCACTTTCCCGCGAACGTGGCTAACTTCGAAGCGCAATTCGCGAACGGACTGACTACGGCTCATCCGCACCGGTTCGATGGCAAACTGTGGCTACTCACAGATGGCCGACTCTACCGCGGTGTTTACAACGCTGCAGGCCGAATGGTCGGTCTCGAGCTCGACAGTCCCCCGGGGATCTTCGTCACTGCATTTTCGGGCGCACTCGGCGTCGCCGTGGCTGGCACTGAAGAGGGGGCGTTCGTCCGAGATCCGCACGGTTGGCGCGTGTTCGCGCCGAATGCTCAGTACCTGAGAATCATTGCAGAGCGGCCATCGAAGCAAGGCTGGCTCTACACGGCGCGTAACGAGGTCGGATGGATCCGCCGCGAAGGAGATCGCCTCGTTCGCGCGGGACGTCGATCAGTGGAGGATCTCGGCACTACGTTCAACAAACCTGTGATCGACGGCAGCGGCCGGATCTGGCTCGAACTCGGCATCGGTCGCGTTGCCAGCGTTCAAGTGCTGGGCGGCATACCGAATGTGCAGATCCTCACCGAGCAGAACGGTCTGCCACCCAGCTGGCCACAACTGTTCCTCGATGACGGCGCCATCACGGCCAATATGGGAGACCAGTTCTGGCGCTTCGATGACACTGCGCAGCGTTTCGTTCACGACGACAGATTTTTCACGAAGATACCCGGCGCGAAAAAAGTATTTGGACGACCTGGCGTCGATGCACAAGGGCGTCTATGGATCGTCGTCGATGGCGAGCTGCAGATACGCTCGCAGCGCGCAGGTCGATGGCAGCATCTCGTGGCTACCGTACCGCTGAACTTCGCTCCGTACTTGCCTACGTTCGAACGCGACGGCGTCACGTGGGTGCATGCTCAGCATCATCTCGCGCGATTCGACCCTGGCATGCCCATCCCAGCGCCAACGCGGCTCAGCGCGCTCTTTACAGAAGTCAGCGTGGCGCAGGGTAAGCGACACTTCTTCGCACTCGACAATCCTCTGCCGCAACTGCGATATCAGGAGAACACGCTGATTGCACGCTATAGCGCGGTGGACAACGCGTTCGCCTCGCCGATTACATTCGAGACCCGGCTAGAAGGCAGCGCGAATCGCGACTGGGCATCGATCGGCAGCGCGGGCTCGACGGTGCTGAATCAGCTCAAGGAAGGCGACTACGTTCTACGGATCCGACCGCGTCAGGGCGGCGTGATCGGCAGCGAAGACTCCATCGCGTTCTCGATTGCCGCACCCTGGTATCGAACGCCGCTTGCTTACTTCAGCTACGTGGTCCTCGGCATCACTCTGATCCTGATGACGGTCTGGCTGTTGACGCTGTTCGAACGCCGCAAAAGGAATCGTCTCGAGCGACTCGTCGCCGCACGTACAGGCGAGCTTCAACAGACGAACGTGCAGCTCGCGCGCCAGATGGACGAGATCCGTGTGCTGACGCAAGCGATTGAGCAGAGCCCGGTGGCACTTTTCATCACCTCTCCGCAAGGAATCATCGAATACACCAATCCACGCAGCTTGCTACTGACGGGACGCAGTGCGGAGCAACTGCTGGGCTACAACCTCAATGCGCTGCGTCCTTCGAGCATCTCCAGCACGAGGCGAAAGGAAATCGACGCGACGCTAGCATGCGGAGAATCGTGGAGCGGCGAGCTGGCGGTCGAGCACAGCAGTGGACGCATTATTCCTGTGCGCTCGATGCTCTCGCGCATTACCGGGCAGGACGGTCGCATCCATCATCTCGTGCTCGAGGATGACATCACCGAGTGGGTCGAAGCTCAGGAGCGTCGTCGGCGTCTGGAGAGTCAGCTCGCCCATGCCCAAAAGATGGAAAGCATTGGTACCCTGGCTGGAGGCATCGCCCACGACTTCAACAACCTTCTGACAGGCATACTGGGCTACAGCGAACTGGCGAGGATGAATGCCGAACAGAAAATGGACAACACCGCCGAAATCGAGCAGATCCGCGCCGCGGGCCGGCGAGCCAAGGAGCTGGTTAGCCAGATCCTTACCTTCTCCCGCAAGAACGAGGGCACCCGTATCCCGCTCGACCTGCGGCGGCCGGTGGAGGAAGCGCTCAGACTTCTGCATGGCAGCGTGCCTCCGGACATCGAGCTTGTGCACCAATTGCAATCCGGCACCGTTCAGGCCGACGCGGCGCAGATTCATCAGATCGTCATTAATCTCTGCACCAACGCTCTGCACGCGATGAACGAGGGTCGCGGGCAGCTCACGGTTTGCCTGAAGCCCGTGCGCGTGGACCAAGAGTTGGCGGATGAGATTCCGCATCTGCATCCCGGCATGTGGATGTATCTCTCCGTGGCCGATACCGGACATGGCATTGATGCTGCCATCCTTGAGCGTATTTTCGATCCGTTCTTCACCACCAAGTCGCAAGGCAAAGGCACGGGACTTGGACTTGCGATCGTGCAGGGTGCAGTGATGAATCACGGCGGTGCGATGCGCGTTCGCAGTCAAGCCGGTGTTGGCACGACCTTCGAAGTGTATTTCCCGCTGGTGGACGAGCCCGTCGAGGAGGCCGCGGCCGTGGCGCCAGCGCACGCTCTCGTCAAAGGCAAGGGCGAAGAGGTTCTGATCGTGGACGATGAGCCGCTCGTCGCGGAATACGCGTATACCTTGCTCGATCGCAACGGTTACCGCTGCTCGTATTACACCGATTCGCGCGCCGCCCTGGCAGCGTTTAGAGCTGCGCCATTGCGCTTCAGCATCCTCATCACCGATCTGACCATGCCCCATCTCACCGGTTTGGATCTAATCGGTGAGATCCGCTCGATCAACGAGAATCTGCCAGTCATCATCCTCACTGGTTATGGAGACAAGTCGAGACGCGAACAGATCGCAGAGGTCTCGCGATGTGAACTGCTGCAAAAGCCGGTCAGCGGTGAGGTATTGATGCGGCTGATGGCGGGATTGATCCGCAATCCCATACCATCCCTGGAACCCGATTCACCATGACCAGCGCATCAGACAGTTCGCATCGGTCAACGATGAATGCGATCGGG
>JAICPY010000174.1 GCA_025929585.1 Steroidobacter sp. | reverse complement strand
GGCGTTGGGCCAGATAGCAATGAGACGAGCCGTATTCGGGCCGGTGGCGCTGATAGTGCTCGCATGCCACTTCGCCAGCGAAGGCGCCGCCCATACGTTCGCTTACCCGCAGTTGAGCATCCGAGAACAAGTCGACCGTGCCGACTATGCACTGCATGCTCGCGTTCTCGAGATAAGACATCTCGGGCAAACCGAATTGGATCGGCCCGTTGGGGCTTGTGGTTTATTGGTCAAGATTGCAGTACTAGAACAGTTCAAGGGTGCTGCACTGCCGGCGGCGACATGGTTCGCGACGCACCGAATACTCTTCCCCGATAGGCCTCTCAATAAGGGTGACATGGTTCTTGTTCTGTTGAGGGATCTGGATAATGAGCGCGCGGCCCGTGATCTCTTCAAGGAAGAGCTCACGAGTGCGCTTGCAAGAGTTCGCGCTTGCGAACCAGATGCGCCTGCGCTGTATCTAGCACCCTACGAGGAGAGTATCTTTCCGATTGTCGCCAAATCCACCGATACCCTGTGGCTGGAGTACCGTGGTCAAACCGCGACGCCGCGGAGTATCACTCCGAGACTCGAAGGTAAGTGCCAGCCAATGCGAGAAGGCGGCTGTGTGCTGACCGAGCATCCATCGGTTGCATGGGGACCTCTTCGTGAGGAACTCAGGTCATGGTCGCGCAGGTAACAAGGCCCAACAAGCGCTTGGAGGCGACTCGCGGAAACCCGCTCGCGCCTCAAGCTATACGTTGGGCTTTGAGGGCGCGGAGCCGGATTTCAGAACGGATCGAACACCGTGTATGGATATCGTGAAGATTCACGGGACGGAGTGGCGGTACGCCGATGTTGCTGAAGAGATTGAATGGTGCCGAAACCGCACCTGGATCCAGGCAACATACGATCGCCCGGACGATCATAGCCATTGCCAGATTTGCTGGTGGACCTTGGCAAGGTCTGATGCGCGAGATACCGGGGAAGGTTACGTAAGCGAGGGCAAGCTCAATGTCTGGCTCTGCACCGAGTGTTATGAACAGTTTATTGCCCAACAAGCGCTTGCAGCCGACGCTCGGAAACCCTCGCGCGACTGAAGCTATTCGTTAGACCGCACGATACGTTTGCACATGACCCTTACCGAATCACTTCAGATCGACGCGATACTGACGGACTCTCCGGACAAGCTGGTCCACTTCTTCTGTGCAGGTGCTTGGGCGTCACTACCCCAGTTGTGGACTGTCACGCCCGCTCAGGTATACGCCGAAGCGCAGCGCCGAGGCTGGGAATGCCTCGTTGCGTCGCGCCTTCCGGGTGACAACTTCGTAGTAGTCGAAGAAGGGAACGAGTACGTCTCCTGCTACGCGGAGCGTGGCGGCATCCAAGCGAAATCAGCGCGGACATTTCCAGCACTCGAACCTGCAGCTCGAGACATGCTTTCCCGCCGGATGCAATCGCTTGGTTTGCCATCGGACGAGGTGCGGTCTAACACCTCGTTGGAGCGGACGCGTGAGGGATAAAGTGCCAAGTTCAAACGTCGGCGCGCGCGCCGCTCAACTCAATCGTTAGACGGCTACTCACTGCTGTGCTGTACGACACGATTGGCCACGGATACGCGTCACGCCGTATGGCGGATCCACGCATCTCGGCGGCAGTCATTGATGCCCTCGGCAATGCGGATTCGATAGTAAACGTGGGTGCCGGGACAGGATCCTACGAGCCAACCGATCGGTTTGTCATCGCCGTCGAGCCATCGATGACGATGATCCGGCAACGGTCCGGTGCATCAGCCTTCGCTGTTCGGGCTCAGGCTGAACACCTGCCTCTGAAGGACGCGAGCTGCTCGGCCGCGATGGCGCTGCTCACCATCCATCACTGGTCGAATCGGGCTCTGGGGCTGAGGGAGCTCGACCGCGTCGCACGCGATCTCATCGTCATCCTGACGTGGGATCCAGCGGGACCTTCTTTCTGGCTGACGGATGAGTACTTCCCATCTCTGTTGGCTTCTGACCGTGTTCGATTCCCAACAGTTGAGGAAATCGCGAGCGAGTTGGGCAAATTGACCATCAAACCTATTCCGATTCCACGAGACTGTACCGACGGATTGCTGGGTGCTAACTGGTGTCGACCTAAAGCATATTTGGACCCTGCCGTTCGGTCTGGCACGTCTGCATTCGCGTCCCTTCCCGGCCTCGATGAAGGGCTAACCCGACTTAGCCGCGACTTAGAGACTGGCGAGTGGGAACGGCGATTCGGTGAGCTGTTGAATCAAGAAGCTCTTGATATTGGATACAGACTCATCGTGGTACGGAAGCGGTGAGCCGTCTAACAAATCGCTGGAGCGGACGCGTGATGGATAAAGTGCCAAGCTCATACACCGGCGCGCGCGCCGCTCAGCTCAACCGTTAGGCCCGAAGCAAATGAGCAGCTTACTGTCAGACTGCGGCACTCAGCTCTGCGAATACTTCAGGTCGCATGGATGTCGGTGCGTGGAATCGAACCTGGGCCACCACCTTCACTGGTGTAACACATGCAGTTCTCTGGTGAGGCAACACGGGTCCATGGTTACGTGCGACAAGCAGTGCGTCCGAGTGCATCACAACATTCGCTTCGACAACCCTAAACCATCGCAAGAGAACGCGTTCAACCCTGTTGTGCGGAAATGGTGCCGGGAATGCGATGGCGCCGGCTTCAAGTTCAGCCAGTTTGCCACGGACTCTTGTTTGGCTACGCCATGTGCTGAATGCAGCTCAGCAGGCACGACACTGGACAGCTTGTACGCGGAGTCGGAATCCATTGATGTCTTTGTCGACGAAAAGGGTTGGACGCGTTGCCCGAAGTGTGGCTTCCGATTCAAGGCCTCAGATGCTCATGCAATGGCCGGTTTTCGTCATGGTCGTTGCGGTCAACGCCTGCGCATTGTGGTGGGGCCTAACAATGCGTTGAAGAGCGACGCGCGAAAGACGCGCGCGCCTTAACGCGGACGTTAGGCATATGAAAGAGATCGCAATTTCTAGCGTTACACACGAACAAGGCTGGGGAAGTCGGTTCAGTGTGGAGTATGGCGGTAACGACTTCACGTTCTGTGTATCAGCCCTCACGCTGCAAAGTCCCGGGCTGCGACATCGAACGAAAGCTAGCTTTCCAGAAACCTTCGAAGCAAATACGAACACGCTGCTGCGGGTGGCGAAGATGCTCATTGAAAGCGGACGCTTGGAGGGTGCTCCACAGGTCGGAGAGACGGAAATCCTTCCGGAACACATCGTGGAGATTCAGAATGCCTAACAAGTTGTTCAAGAGCCGACGCGCCGAAAGACGGCGCGCGGCTTAACAATGGCGTTATGCGGCGCGAGAGGCGGGTCTCAATTAATAACAGACGTAGCTGCTTTCGCGCCGAGATCAACGCACTCCCTGACTGGTCATGGTAGGGCGTGAGTGGGAGGCTGCTGCCGATAGTTGAAGCGTGGATGCCTTAGACATGTTGTACTTCAGATCATGCGACTACTAGCGTTGATCGGAATCGGCCTGGGAATGTGGTGGGCGCTTGTCTTCCTTGCGCGTATCCTGCCGATGAAGTCGCGCACGAGAGATCGATTACAGCGCTTCTTAGCGGTCCTACTAATCATCCTGATCGCCGGACCTGAAGTTGGGCTCTTCATGGTAGCTTCCGCCGCGCTCGATGCAATCGGCGCAGAGTTGTTTATTACGAGCCTAATCGTTGGCCTTCGCATGCTCCCCGTCTGGCTCGTTCTTGCTTGGTTAAGGAGTCTCGCAGAGAGGCTCGATCCGTACTTTCTCGTTCCCTCGCCGGCGCAGATCAGAGATTGTCCTCCCATCGCGGTGCATGCGATACCTTGTCTCGTTCCCATCTGCCTGGCAGTGGCGCTGTGGGGGCCATTCGACACCTGACCGTTCGCGCTTGCCCGAAACGGCGAATATGAACAACAGGCGAGTACCGCATAACAAGCCGCTGGTTCCGACTCGCAAAGGCGAAGCGCCTTTGCTCGCGGCACAGCGGCGCCGTTAGAGCTCCAGGAAGATGGCGCATATCTACCATGCCAGCATTATGCGGCTGATCCCGGGCCTTGTACTCGTGACAGTAGTTCTTGGTGCGTTCGCAACTGCCGGCTTCAGCTCTGGCGAAAGGAACGGTTTCTTCCTCGCTATTCCTTCCCTGGGTGCGCTCGTAGTGTTTTATGGTTTCACCATTCGCCGCTACATCCAGCCTCGTGTGCTCATAGAGAGCGACCGCGTGCTTATCCAACGCGGCAAGAGTAGGGTCATAATCCAAGAGCTGGGAAAGTACCAGCTCGTTCTCAGCCGCGGCTGGCTGGGCTTCCGGAGGAACGGAGCGCAGGACATTATGCTCGACCAGGCTGACTTCTCAGCGCGCTCCTGGGGAGCTCTCGTCGCTGATCTGACCGCACTTCCGTTTGCGAGTGTGCTGTCGGGGAGCTCTAACAACGGCATGCAGGCGACGCGCGAAAGGCGCGCGCCTGATGCCTGACGTTCGGCTGAGAAACACGATGCGCTGGAATGATCGTACCTACTGTGGGGAGCCTATGATCACGCTGGTCAGCTGGCCTCCCACCGACTCGATCACGTGGGAACCGCTACGAACTCCGGATTGGTGGCAGTTCGAGTGGCTCGCTGCTGTTGGATTCTTGCTGAGCGCATTGCCGAGTCTCGTCATCTTCAAACTCGACGTATTCTTCGCAGCGAACGAGCACTTAAGGTATCCAGTTGCGGGCCTTCTGGTCTTGGTTGAGGTAGTTGCGTTGTGTCTCGTCATCTATAAGGTCGTCGCGATGCTTGATACCAGTGCAAAGGCCCAACAAGCGCTTGCAGCCGACGATCGGAAACCCTCGCGCGGCTGAAGCTATTCGTTGGGCTTCTAAGGTGCGTCGAAAGTAAGACCGTTCAGTCGCCTCACGTGACACGCAGACACTACACCAGCGCCAAGCTGAGACAATACGAAAGCCGCAAACAGGTTCGTCGTACTCTCGGGTTTCGGTTGCGCCGAGGAATTCGAAGGTGGTCACGCTCCGGCCGCATCGGCGCTTTCTTGGGCTACGTGCGCATGTGGGCGTTGATGACCCTCGTGGCATACATTCTGGTCATCACTTTTGCCAGCCCTAGATCAGGCCTATTGCCGTCGCCGTGGGAAGAAAGAGTGGCTTGGTTGGGTACGACAGGAATTGGCGCTTGGAATGTATGGGCTCATTGGCGATCAGAGAAGTCAAGAAAGAGCAGGACGCCATCATGAATCGGCGAGCAATTCGAGAGCCCAACAAGCGGCTGGTTCCGACTCGCAAAGGCGAAGCGCCTTTGCTCGCGGCTTACGCGCGGCGTTAGCGGTCAAGATGGAACAGAGCCAAACTCGAGCGACTGATCAATTGGTGTGGTGAACTATGGCCAGAGCAGTGAAGGACATCGAACGCGAGATCCGGGAGCTTAGCGCTGAAGAGAAGGTAGAACTCATGCGTTCACTCATCGCAGAGCTTGACGCACCCGCTGATGCAAACGTCGAGCGTGCGTGGCTGGAAACCTCGCAGCGCCGCTATCGCGAACTCGTCGAGGGAAAGGTGAAGGGCGTGCCAGGGCCACTGGTTTTTGACCGCCTTCGCAAGCGTCTTGGCGGATGAGATACGAGTTCCATCCCGAAGCAGAGCAGGAGTTGCATGAAGCTGCTTCGCGCTACAACGCAGAAGTGGCGGAGCTTGGACTGCGCTTTGCGGACGAAGTTGAGCGAGTCATTCAGCTGCTGCTTGAACATCCGGAACTAGGCTAGAGGCTGGACGACGACCTGCGACATTTCGTACTTCGCGAGTTTCCGTTTTCTATCGTCTACGCGCTCGTCGGAGATCTGGTTTACATCTTGTCCGTTGCTCACGGAAGTCGCGAGCCCGGCTATTGGCGATTGCGTGTGCAAGACCGCTAACAAATTGCTGCACGCGACGCGGGAAACCCGCGCGCGTGAGCAATGGCGTTAGGCCGTACGGAAGGCCACACTCTCTCCCGCTTCGCTCCGATTGCGTGGGCATGTCAACAATGCCTAGCTCTCGCCCGTCACCAGTTCTACACTAACAATCCAACACAACCGGAGTACGCCGTGGACCGCAGAACCTCACTTTTGGCAACTCTCACACTTCTGATGGGCGCGGGCGCGGTAGGAGCCGCAGACAAAACGAGCGCTCAATCGACCGGCGGATTGAAAGTCACCGTTCTTTATGGGCATCCGAAAAGTCCGGAGGACTTCGAAAAGTACTACTTCGGGACTCATATGCCACTTGTGATAGCAGCCAAAGGTGGAAAGAGGACAGAGACCTCAAAATGTCCGCCAGCGCCTGACGGATCGCCGGCTCCATTCTACCGAATCTTCGAGGTTTGGTTTGATAGCCAGACAGAAATGACCGCGATAACAAGTACGCCCGAGTGGAAGAAGGTCGTGGCTGATGTCCCAAACTTTGCAACGGGTGGCATCACACGGGTCGTGTCGAAGCTGGATTGAGGTAGTAACCCTCGCTCCAATCGACCGCCTTTGGTGGACGTTGCTAAGCCGCTTCAGATCAAAGCGGTTAGGAACGCAGAGAAGAATGCGTGACATCAAGTTCGCGCACTGCGTGCGCCCGACTCACAAAGTGCGATGCACTTTGTTCGCGGTTATGCGCGGCGTTGGGCGGCTTAGCGATCGAACCGGGCTAGGACTAGATGCAGACGCTAGAATCGGCATCCCTGGAATCGGCATCAACAGGGCGTCCGAAGGATCAGACAATTACAAGAATCTACGACCCATCCCGCCATGAGCCGCTCGCTGGTGGAACATGGAACCCCGAAATAGCTACGGAGGAAATCGGTCGCATCATAGGCGACTTCCAAGGCGCGTTGCGGAGCACAGGCAACTGGCCTACGCACCCCTTGGATGATGAGACCCGTAAACCCAAGTGGGCGCTTTACTCCGGCGCAGCAGGAGCCGTTGTGTCGCTTCGACTCCTTCAGAGTGCAGGATACGCCGCAAACGATCCGTCGGGACTATTGCGCCATATTCATGCGTCCTATTTGCAAAGCCCCGACTACGGCTATGAAACCGGCCTGCAGTTGGGAGAGATCGGTATTCTGACACCGGCCGTGCTCGCCAATCCGGACGACCGCGCCATATCCGACCGTCTTGCTGCATGCATGAAATTGACCGTGGGTCATCCGGCTCGCGAAATCACGTCGGGCGAGACCGGCATGATGCACGCAGCCTTGACGTTGTTTCGGAAAACCAAGAATGAGGTATGGAAAGACGTCTACCGCGCGGGAGCGCGTTCGCTTTGGGAAACGTGGACCGAACATCCCGAACGCAGCGAGTGGCTTTGGAAAAGCCAGATCTTCGGTTCGGTGCGTTGCTACTATGGCGCTTGTCACGGCATCGCGGGGAATGCGCAAGTCTTCCTGAGGGGCACAGATATTCTGCCTAACGATTGGATCGAAACTATCGTGCAGCGTGCGGCGCATACGCTCTCGCTAGGAGCATTGAGAGAAGGAACAAACGTTAACTGGTCCTTGAGCGCCGAGCCTGACTCGGTAGGAAAGAAACGGCTAGTGCAATGGTGTCACGGTGCGGCCGGTATTGTGACCGCGCTCAGCTGTGCCCGAAGGTTGGAAGACACCGATTCGAAAGAGCTCGACGCGCTTGTCGACGATGCCGCTGAACTGGTATGGAAAGCTGGTCCCCTCAAAAAGGGGCCCGGGCTATGTCATGGCACCGCTGGAAACGGCTATGCCTTTCTAACTCTTTATCACTTTAGCGGCGAAGAACGTTGGCTGCATCGGGCTCGGCAATTCGCCATGCACGCTATTCAGCAATCTCGTCAAGCCAGAGAGCAGTTCGGTCAAGGCAGGTACACTCTTTGGACAGGCGACGGTGGGCTTGCTGTGTACCTCCATCATTGTCTAATGCCCGAACTGTCTTCGTTTCCTGGACTTGAAATCTTTTAACTTCAGGGGTTTCCGCTGTAATTGGAAAATCTGCGGCCCAACATCACGTTCGAGGCGGACGCGCAGAAGCAGCGCCGCTTAACTTGAGCGTTAGATAAGCATGAAGAAGTCAGAGTTGGTGGAAGAGTACAAGGGCCTCTACTCGCGATTAGAGGAGATTCTCTATCACACAGATCCTCTCGGTCTCAACTTCGGAGATAACCCAGACGAGTACTCGTCAGAAGTGAACACGATTCTGCCGCGCCTGCATCAT
>JAICPY010000256.1 GCA_025929585.1 Steroidobacter sp. | reverse complement strand
TCGAGATCGAGCAAGCCATTTATCGCAGTCAACTGCGCGGCCATTCCGGAGAACATGCTCGAAGCGATTCTCTTCGGCTACGAGCGGGGCGCATTCACCGGTGCACATGCCAGCCATCCGGGCAAATTCGAACAGGCGCAAGGCGGCACATTGTTGCTGGATGAAGTGACTGAGATGCCTTTGGGATTGCAGGCCAAGCTCCTGCGTGTCTTGCAGGAACGCGAAGTGGAGCGTTTGGGCGGCAGAGTGCTGGTTGCATTGGACGTGCGCGTACTGGCGACAACGAACCGCGACCTGCGCAGCGAGGTCAATGCAGGCCGCTTCCGCGAAGACTTGTACTACCGACTGAACGTTTTTCCTTTGGCGACGCTCGCATTGCGCGAGCGCCGCGATGACGTGTTGCCGCTTGCGATGCGTCTGCTGACCTCTCGTTGCCGCATCGGCGAGCGCATCCCGGCGCTTTCAGCTGACGCGGCGCACCTTCTGCTTACTTATCCCTGGCCGGGCAATGTGCGCGAGCTAGACAACGTGATGCAAAGAGCTTTGATCCTGGCGAACGGTCCCGTGATCAATCCGGAGCACATTCATCTGGAACTCACGCACAGCATGAGTTCCAGAGTGAGTGGCGGACCGCGGACGGCGGAAGGTGAAAAACAAGAATCGATCAAGAGTCCTTCGACCGATATCCCGCTGTCCGAGCGAGTGCTGTCGGAGTCGCTCTCGGCAGCCGAGCACGACTTGATACTAGAAGCCTTGCGCGCCGACAACGGCAATAGACAAGCAGTCGCCAAACGCCTCGGCATCAGCCCTCGCACGTTGCGCTACAAGTTGGCGCGCATGAGAGAAGCGGGAGTCTCTGTATGAAAGAAGCGGTCAGCGGTTGGCGGTTAGCGGTTAGCAAGAGGAAGAGATCCTCTGCTAATGCGCTTCCTGCGCGCGCTGGGAATGCCGAATGTCCAACGCACTGCCGTAGTGAAATGGCACGAAGGCTTGGTGCTCAGTGCTGTTCTTACCAACCGCTAACCGCTAGCCGCTAACCGCTTCGAGGTCTTCATCATGTCGTCCTTACAAATCGACGCTGTTCTCTCTCAGATTCGCGCCATGCAGTCGCAAGTGCGCGGTGTTAGCGCGCCGGCAAACGAGGTCGCACAAGTGGCGGGAGCGGCGAGCGGGGTGCAAGCACCCGCTGCCTCGTTCGCGAATGTGATGAAGCAAGGCCTGGACCAAGTGAACCAGACCCAACAACGCGCCGCGAATCTGGCGACGCAGTTCGAGCGTGGTGTTCCAGGCGTGGAGCTACCGGACGTGATGCTCGAGATGCAGAAGGCGAGCGTGTCCTTCCGTGCGGTCACGGAAGTGCGTAACAAGCTCGTGGATGCGTATCAGACGATTATGAATATGCCGATCTGATTGCGTCGAGTGACGGGTGACGAGTGACGGGTAAGACGAAGATGGTTGAGAACAGCAATATGCAATTTCAGGTTTCGTTGGTAGCAGCTAGCTTGATCGAGCAGCGTCGCGCGCGCTCCTTTCTGGCCCGTCACTCGTCACCTGTCACCCGTCACTTCTCGCGGAGCTTCGCATGAGCACCGCTGCCGCCGCCGCCCGTCCCTCACTCATCCCTCCTGGCTTGAAGCCGCTCGCAATGCTGATTGGCATTGCAGCCGCGGTGGCTGCTGGTGTCGGAGTAGTGTTGTGGTCCAAGGAACCCACCTACTCTTTACTGTATGGCAACCTTGGCCAGCAGGATGCCGCGCAGATCGCGCAAGCGCTCGACTCGAGCGGCATCGAATACAAGTTGGATGGAACGACAGGTGCGATCACGGTCCCGGCGGATCGTGTGCACGATGCTCGACTGAAACTCGCAGGGCAGGGCTTGCCCGAAGGTGACGGCGGTTTCGCAGTCATGTCGAAGGAGCCGGGATTCGGCGTCAGTCAGTTCATGGAAGGCGCGCGCTATCAGCACGCGTTGGAAACCGAGCTCGCACGCACGATCTCCAATCTCCAAGCCGTCGAAGGCGCGCGAGTTCACTTAGCGCTTCCTCGCCAGTCTGCTTTCGTTCGGGATCGTCGCGCACCGAGTGCTTCTGTTTTTCTTCAGTTGAAGCCTGGCCGTCGGCTCGAATCGGAGCAGGTGACTGCGATTGCAAATCTCGTTGCTTCCAGCATTCCGGAGCTCGAGTCTGACCAAGTCACAGTTGTCGATCAGCAGGGTCGCTTGTTATCGGCCCCGGGCGGAGACGACGAGTTGGCGGTGCGCGAGAAGCAGTTGGAAATCGCGCGCAGCATGGAAGAGCGCTATACGAGCCGCGTCGAATCACTGCTCGCTCCGCTTGTCGGCCCTGGCCGCGTGCGTGCGCAAGTCGTGGCCGATGTGGAATTGTCTACGACCGAAGAAGCCCGCGAACAATATCGGCCCGAAAGTCAGATCATCCGCAGCGAACAAACCGCCGAAGAGAGCAGTCGATTGGCTGCGGGTGCGCAAGGCGTTCCAGGTGCGCTGACCAATCAGCCGCCGACTCCAGGTGTTGCTCTCCCTCCGGGCTCTACTACTTCTGCCGCAAGTGCCAACGCCGGACCGAACACCGATGGAAGCACGCCGGCGACTGGTGTGGCGCCGCCGGACAACACCTCGCGTCAGTCGACTCGTAACTATGAGATCGATCGCACCGTTGCTTATACGAAACAGCCGGCAGGCCGCTTGAAACGCCTCACGGTTGCCGTGCTCGTCGACAATCTGCGTACGACGGATGATGAGGGCAACGTCACCGAGACGCCGCTATCGCCGGAGCAGATCGAGAACATGACCCGCTTGGTCAAGGACGCTGTCGGCTTCAATCCGGAGCGTGGCGACAGCGTGAACGTGGTGAATGCTTCGTTCCGTGGCGAAGTGAAGCCCGAAGACATCGAACCGGATGCGATTCCCTTATGGGAAAACCCGCTGGTACGAGACATCGCCAAGCTGATTGCGGGTTTGATCGTATTGCTCGTGTTGGTGCTGAGCGTGCTGCGTCCGCTGATTCGCGGGCTGCTCGCTGCGCCGCGCGTCGCTTACACACCCGCATTGCCTGGGCCGGAAGCCGCTTTGGCGGGCCAGCCGCAGGTTTCGGCTCTGGATTACGACGGGCAGATCGCACAGGCGCGTTCGCTGGTGAATCAAGATCCGGCGCGAGTGGCTCAAGTCGTGAAATCTTGGGTAGGGAATGATGAGTAGCAAGAGAGAAGCGGATAGGGGATGGCGGATAGCGGATAGGAAGAGCGATCTCGCGCGGCCGCGGCCCATAGCTTTCGGAACGTTTGTATGAGTGCTGCAAAGAAGCAAGACATTCGAAACGGCACTGAGCGTGCTGCGATGTTGTTGTTGTCACTGGGCGAGCAGGAAGCCGCTGAGGTGATGAAGCACATGGGTGCGAAGGACGTGCAGCGTATCGGTGCGGCGATGACGCAGCTGCAGAACATCTCGCGACAGGAGGTCACGCAGGTGTTGAACCACTTTACCACTACCGTCGAGGAGCAAACTTCCCTCGGCGTGGGCGTCGATGAATACTTGCGCAAGGTTCTCATCGGTGCACTCGGCGAGGA
>JAICPY010000240.1 GCA_025929585.1 Steroidobacter sp. | reverse complement strand
ATTGCCGCGATACGAGTACCAACGACCTTCCTGCGGTATCACGTTAAACATGTGACCCCCGACAACACTCGAAAACCACTACGTTAACCTCGTACCTGAACCACGCATTGAACTCACAAGCTCTCGTCGCCGTGGCAGAAAACTTCGCCGAGCTTCACCGAATGAAAGCTCTCGGATTGCTGAGCGTACCGGGTGCTTCGACCACAAGCGCTACGAGCTTTCCGATGATCGCCTGCACCTCTCCCAGTACTAAGACAAACGCGAGCCTCCATCAGCGGGTTCCTCCGCTCATTGCGGCACTACAGTGCAACTCATTACCCGAAGTAGACAAAGCAAGACCTAGGCCAACTAGCTCACGAGCTCGAAATCATCCGCATTTCGTTGAGCACGAAAGAACGGCCCCTGCCGGACCTGCATCATCGAGCAGTAAGCGGCGCGTTAGCCTGGATTGCGTCCTGTCGCACGCACTCTGGAGCGCACTGCGTCACGCACGAGGTCCGAGTAGACTCCGTCTATATGAAACTATCGTTAACCGTGACTCCCGAATCGGCACTGCGCGGCATCGCTTTGTGCTTATTGATTTCCTTCTTTGGTGCAGCGACGCCAGCAACTGCACAGGAACTGGGCGAGCCGTGGGAAGAGGCGGCTCGTAATATCGAGCCCAAGGTGATTGCCTGGCGCCGTGATTTCCACGCGCATCCGGAGCTCAGCAATCGAGAAGTTCGAACAGCCGGTATCGTCGCGAAGCATTTGAAATCTCTCGGCCTTGAAGTGCGAACTGGTATCGCTCACACCGGCGTAGTCGCACTTTTGCGGGGAGCGAAGCCCGGTAGGACCGTCGCGTTACGCGCGGATATGGATGCACTACCCGTCAACGAACAGACCGATCTGCCCTTCAAGTCCAAAGTGACCACGCAGTTTCGAGGAGAAACCGTGGGCGTGATGCACGCATGTGGACACGATGCACATACGGCGATGCTGTTGGGCGTGGCGGAGATTCTCGCCCGCAAGCGCGATACCTTGGTTGGACAGGTTCTATTCGTGTTTCAACCGGCGGAAGAAGGTGCACCCGAGGGCGAGCGCGGAGGCGCCGCTCTCATGTTGGAAGAAGGTGCGTTCAACCTCGCGAAGCCTGAAGCCGTCTTCGGCTTGCATGTCATCGCCTCGTTACCCACTGGTGTGATTGGCTATCGTGCAGGACCAATGATGGCCGGATCGGATAGCTTCAAGCTCGAAGTGCGAGGCCGACAGACGCATGGGTCGCGGCCGTGGGCAGGCGTCGATCCGATCATCGCCTCGGCGCAGATCCTCATGGGTCTGCAGAACATCGTCAGTCGTCAAGTCGACATCACCAAAATCCCCGTCGTATTGAGCGTCGGCGCCATCAAGGGCGGAATCCGCTTCAACATCATTCCCGAATCGGTGGAGATGATCGGCACTCTGCGCACGTTCGACTCACAAGTGCGCTCGGATGTCATCGAAAGGATGCAGCAGACAGCGAATCACATGGCAGCGGCGAGCGGCGCGAGCGCAACACTCACGTTCCGGCAAGAAGTCTCGATTCCACCGGTGGTCAATGATCCTGATCTCACTGCCCGCGCCCTCAAGAGTCTGGAGCGCGTGGTCGGTAACAAGGCCCTGCAAGAGATCAACCTACAGACTACGGCTGAGGACTTCTCGTTCTATGGCCAAGCGGCGCCGGCATTCTTTTTCTGGATGGGCATCACCCCTGCCGACAAGAACCCGGAAACGGTCGCTTTCAACCATTCACCGGATTTCTACGTGGATGAATCGGGGCTCGGCACCGGCGTTCGCGCCCTTCTCGCCCTGGCGCTCGACACCTTAAGCGGCACATATTCTGGCGACTAAGACTACTCGGGCGTCGGCCTGAGCTGCCCCTTCTGACCCCGTCACTCCGTCACCCCGTCACCGTCACAGGGCAAGCCCCCGATTTCCGCCTCATTGGTATCCCGATCACGGTTTACCAATTTTCGATTTGTCTATACTCGCGGTCCGACGACCACCGACATTGCGACCCACATGGAGCTCACAGGCAGCCCTTCCGACATCGCTTTGCTGAGACGCTTCTCCCCGCTCGATGGTATGCGGGCCGAGAACCTCATTGCGTTGGCCAAGAAAACCAGTCGACGCCAGGTCCCTCAGTCGCGCCTGCTGTTCACCGAAGGCGACGAAGAAAAGCACACGTACTACCTTCTAAGCGGCACGGTGGACCTGCTGCAAGAGGGCGAAGTGATCTCGACCATCATTGGTAACTCGCCCAAAGCGAAGAATCCGCTCGCTCACGTGCTGCCGCGGCCCTATTCGGCGGTCGTGACATCTGCGAAAGCAGAATATCTTTTCATCGACAGCGAGTTCTTGGACGTCATGGTGACCCTCGATCAAACGGGGGCGTATCACGTGGCAGAGCTGCGCGGTGCGGAAGAGGAAGGCGGATCCGATCCGGATGATTGGATGACGGCACTGTTGCAGACCAAGGCATTTCACAAAGTGCCGCCCGCGAACATCCAGGCGATTTTCATGCGGCTGCAGCGAGTGGATTTCCGGGCCGGACAAGTCGTCATCAAACAGGGCGATGTGGGCGATTACTTTTATGTCGTCGTCAAAGGCAAATGCGCGGTCACGCGCGAATCGCCTCTCAATAAAGAGGGCGTGAAGCTCGCGGAGCTCACGATGGGAGACACGTTCGGCGAAGAAGCACTGATCTCCGAAGCCAAGCGCAACGCGAGCGTCACCATGCTGACGGACGGTTATTTGATGCGTCTGGGCAAGGAAGACTTTCGCAATTTGCTGAACGAGCCCTTCCTGAAGTGGGTCGAGTATTCCGAGGCGAAGCGCATCGTCGCAGGCGGCGGCAAATGGCTCGATGTGCGGCTGCCCTCCGAATTCGACCAATACCATGCTGAAGGCGCGTTGAGCATTCCACTGTATTCGCTGCGTATGAAAATGAAATCCCTGGATCGCGACACACCGTACGTCGTGTGCTGCGACACTGGCCGCCGCAGCTCCGCCTGCGCATACATTCTTTCGGAACGTGGCTATCAAGCCAGCGTACTGAAAGGCGGCCTCGCCGCGACTGAGATTGCAGGCAGGAAATAGGGCTGCGGCCGGCCGCAGACGGCCGGAATCGGTTCGAGGCTCGCGTGACGCAGTTCACGCCGTGAGCATTATCTAAGCCCCGCATCACTCTTTCTTGCCGCAGCCCTCAGACCGCGGACCTGCTACCCGCTTTACTCCCTTCCCTGAATCCATCATTGCCGCCGTCCTCTTGCTTGCCATGAGGCAGGGGCAGTGATGTCGTTCACGTACAACGCATTGCCGATCGATTCCTAGGGTGCCTGCATCCAGTTTTCGGCTTGGCTGCCGTTGAAGCGGCAAGGTAGTGGCCTTGGAGAGGCGATGAAGGCGAAGGGTGTCATTGCGGTATTGGCGGGACAAGCATCGATCGTTGCGATCTTGGTGCTGGTGCTCGTCCTATCGCTTGCCGGTGCGCCCCTGCTTCAGCAGAAGAAGGTCGTGGCCCAGCGCATGGGTGCGGAGTTTGCGCTCACCAAAGCGCAGGCCATCTCCGAAGCATTGCTTTCTGGACGGGATGACCGAGCCACGCTGGATCAGCACAACGAGATTTACTATGCGCGCCACTTGAAGCACGCATTGACACTGGGCACTCGCGACAGCGCACCTCGCGGCTTTCCGATTCGCGCTGTCGAAGCCTTGAAGACCAATCCCACGCAACCGCATATCGAGTTCGAGAACTTCGGCGGACAACCGCATTTGCTCTACGCGCTCGCCGATCGCGACGGCGGCGTGTTGGTCTTAGATCTGAAGCTCGACCGCGAACGCGCGCTCGTCGGACGATTCTTCGGCCAGTCTTATCTTTCCGCCAGTGCGATCGGCTTCATCTCGCTCGCACTGCTGCTGTTCGCTGCGTTCGGATTGCGCTACTTCCTACGGACGTTGATTCGCTTGCCGGATGAAGAGCGACGCAAGACGATTGTCGAAGGTTTACAAGTCGACCAGCATCACGAACGACGCAACCTGTTTCCTTGGTTGATGACGTTGTGCGTGATGGTGTTCATGCTCGATCTGTCGAATTTGCTCGATTCGGCGATCGGCATCGGGTACGTGCTGGCCGTCATGCTGAGTCTGTCCTCGAATCGGCATTGGCACGCAACGGCCGTTGCGACCATGGGCGCTCTGTTGCTGTT
>JAICPY010000219.1 GCA_025929585.1 Steroidobacter sp. | reverse complement strand
GAAGGAGCAGATCTGTGGTCTTCGGTCGTCGTCGTCTTCGTCTTCGTCTTCGGTCTCGGTCTCGGTCTCGGTCTCGGTCTTCGTCCTCAGTCTCAGCCACCACTTCGCGTATAGCTATATATGCGTGTAGCTATACAAAGGTCATCCGAAGCACCGTCTTCCCGCCCTGACCTCAGCTCCCTATTCCTTATCTCTTCCGTGTCCCTCTCCTTCCGTGTTCTTTCTCCTTCCATGTCCCCTCTCCCTCTAGGGAGAGGGTTAGGGTGAGGGTTTCCGACCTCTCCTCTTCGGCCACGTCAGCCACGGCACCGCGAAACTCAAACCGTCAAATGATGTCTCACCAACTCATCGGTCAGAGCATCGATGCCTGCAGCCGCAACAATCCTGCCTTTATCAATGATGCGAAACTCACTCGCCACTCGGCGAGCGAACGGCAGCTTCTGCTCGACCAGCAGCACGGTGAGATTCGCCTCCTCGTTCAGCCGCAAAATAATATCGCCGATCTCATGCACGATGTTCGGCTGAATGCCTTCCGTCGGCTCATCGAGTATAAGCAACTTCGGCTCGAGCACCATGGCTCTGCCGATCGCAAGTTGCTGCTGTTGGCCGCCGGACAAATCGCCGCCGCGACGATGCAGCATCTTCTTCAACACCGGAAACAACGCAAAGATTTGCTCGGGTATGTCTCGCAGTTTCGTGCGCCGTGCCGGCAAGCCGATGCGAAGATTCTCCTCGACCGTCAGTTGCGAAAAAATCTCGCGTCCCTGCGGCACATAGCCAATACCTAAGCCGGCCCGCCGATCAGCCGCGAGACGACGAATATCTTCACCTTCATAGCGGACCTCCCCGGAGACGGCAGGCAACAGTCCCATGATGCACTTCAGCAGCGTCGTTTTTCCCATTCCATTTCGACCCATCAAGCAGGTGCAAGACCCGCTCGGCACCGACATGTTCACATCCCAGAGGATGTGACTGCCGCCGTAGAATTGGTTGAGGTTGTGGACTTGTAGCATCAGTGTGCCGTCATCATCATTGAATCTTTCGGTGGCGAGAGGTGTCAGAGGTGTGGCGTGTAGACGTATGTGGGAGCGTACATGCGCGTCTTCTGACCTTCACCTTTACACGTCTACACCTCTAACACCCTCGGGCATCACCTACTCTCCCAAATACACCTCCACTACCCGCGGATGGCTCTGCATCTCGTCGATGGTGCCTTCCGCCAGTACGTGGCCTTCGTGAAGGACGGTAACTTTCTTTGCGATCGAGCGGACGAATGCCATGTCGTGCTCGACGACGACGACGGAGTGCTTGCCCGCGAGCGACAGCAGTAGCTCAGCGGTACGTTCGACTTCCTGAGGCGTCATTCCCGCGACGGGTTCATCTACGAGCAAGAGCTGGGGATCTTGCATGAGCAGCATGCCGATCTCGAGCCATTGTTTTTGCCCATGGGATAGTGCGCCTGCGAGCATGCTACGAGTGTCTTGCAAGCGAATCGTTTCGAGCACCGAGTCGACCAGCTCACGCTGAGTGGCACTCAAAGGTTTGAGCAGCGTCGCCCATACGGACTTCTCCCCCGCGGCAGCGAGCTCCAAATTCTGAAATACGGTGTGATGTTCGAATACCGTCGGCTTCTGAAATTTTCTGCCGATGCCCGCCTGCGCGATCTCCGGCTCTGTCATGGCGAGGAGATCCGTCGTTTGACCGAACCAAGCCGAGCCGCAGTCCGGACGTGTCTTGCCGGTAATCACGTCCATCATCGTGGTCTTGCCTGCACCGTTCGGTCCGATAATGCAGCGAAGCTCGCCAGCATCGATATACAAGGTCAAAGCGTTGAGCGCTTTGAAGCCGTCGAAACTGACGGTGATGTCTTCGAGGTACAGAATTGGCCCGTGAGAGGTATCGATCGCAGGCGGACGTTCGCTTCGCGCGCCCGTGCCGAAAACCTTCTGCCAGCCGTTACGTATCGCGGTCGCTGCGTTCATGCGGGCACCGCCTCTGCGACCCGCTCCGGCTTCTTGAGGAAGCGATCGCCGAGCCCGACGACGCCTCGCGGCAAAAACAGTGTGACGAACACGAACATCGCGCCGAGCGCGTACAACCAGAACTCCGGCATCGCGGCCGTGAAGTAGGTCTTCGCATAATTGACGAGCACGGCGCCCGCCACTGCGCCATACAACGTGCCGCGACCGCCCACCGCCACCCAGATGACGATTTCGATGGAATTGATCGGCTGGAACTCACTGGGATTGATGATGCCTACTTGCGGCACGTACAGCGCGCCCGCAATCCCCGCTAGCACCGCCGAGAAAGCGAAGATCCAGAGCTTGTACGATTCCACTCGATAGCCAATGAATCGTGTACGGCTCTCGGCATCGCGCACGGCTTGGATCACACGGCCGGCGCGCGAGTGCGCGATGTATTTGCACGCGATGTAGCCGAGAGCAAGTGCAACTGCGGAAGCAACGAACAGCGCGATGCGAGTCGCGGAGCTGTGCATATCGAATCCCAGGATTTCTTTGAAATCGGTCAAGCCGTTGTTGCCGCCGAAGCCCATGTTGTTGCGGAAAAATGCGAGCATCAGCGCATACGTCAGCGCTTGAGTGATTATCGAGAGATAAACGCCCGTCACTCGCGAGCGAAACGCGAGCCAGCCGAATGCGAATGCCAGCACTCCAGGTACGAACATCACCATCAACGCCGCGAACCAGAACATATCGAAGCCGTACCAGAACCAAGGCAGCTCGGTCCAGTTCAAGAACACCATGAAATCGGGCAGCACCGGGTGGCCATACACGCCGCGAGGACCGATCTGACGCATCAGATACATGCCCATCGCATAGCCACCGAGCGCAAAGAATGCGGCATGGCCGAGGCTCAGAATGCCGCAGTATCCCCAGACTAGATCCACCGCAATCGCAAGCAGAGCGTACGTCATGTACTTGCCAATCAACGTCATCGTATAGCTGGACAGGTGCAGCGCCGATCCCTCCGGCATCGCGAGATGCAGAAGCGGCGCGATCGCGGTGGTGATCAGCAACACAGCGAAGAAAATCTTCGTGCCTCGATCGCCCAGAAGCACAGAGAAGAGAGTGTTCGATCGCATGCTCAACCCTCCGCAGCTCGGCCCTTCTGCGGAAACAACCCGCGAGGACGTCGTTGGATGAAGAAGATCAACGCGATCAAGACGAATATCTTCGCGAGTACGGCGCCGGCGTGCGGCTCGAGCACTTGATTGACGACACCAAGTGACATGCCTCCGATCAACGTACCCCAGAGATTTCCCACCCCGCCGAATACGACGACCATGAACGAATCGATGATGTACGACTGGCCGAGATTGGGACCGACGTTCGTCAGTTGGCTCAGGGCGACTCCTGCAACACCTGCGATACCGGAGCCCAATCCGAAGGTCAAGGCATCTACCCACTCGGTGCGCACGCCCATCGCTTTCGCCATCGAACGATTCTGCGCCACCGCGCGGACCTTTAGCCCGAGAGTCGTCTTCTTCAGCACGAACAGCAGGATCGCAAATACGATCAGCATGAAGAGCACCACATATAGGCGGTTATAGGTGATGGAGAGCGCCTCGTTGATCTGCATCGACCCTGCCATCCACGACGGTGTTTCGACCGGGCGATTGTTCGCCGTGAACACATCGCGCACGATCTGCTGCAGGATCAGGCTCACGCCAAACGTCGCGAGCAGTGTCTCGAGCGGACGACCATAGAGAAATCGCACGACACCTCGTTCGATCAGTACGCCCACGCCGCCCGCCACGAGAAATGCGACTGGAATTGCAACCAGCACCGAGGCGCCGATCTGCGTCGGCATGAGCAACTGCATCACATAAGTCGTGTAGGCGCCGAGCATCATCAGCTCGCCATGCGCCATGTTGATCACGCCCATGACGCCGAACGTAATCGCAAGACCGATCGCCGCGAGAACGAGCACCGACCCCAAACTCAGACCGAAGAACAGCGTTTCCAGCGAGCCATAGAAATTTCGCCATGATTTGATTTTTTTCACCGCCTGCGATGCAGCCACTCGCACTCGCTCATCCGGTTCCGCAAAACTCCCATCCGCGTTCGTTTCTGTCAGCGTCGAGAGCCGATTGAAGACTTCCGGACTCAGATCGTGCTCGAGGGTTCGCACCGCGGCCAACCGCACTTCCGCATCCGCGCTGTCGAGATCGGATAGAGCAAGCCCAGCCAGCATCGCTTGGCGAACCTTGCTATCGGTTTCCTTCTCCAGTCGAGCGCGCAGAATCTCCGCACTGTCCTCGTCCAACGACCTCACCATCTCCTTCACAGCCGCGAGTCGCACGGTCGCCTCAGGATTGGAGAGTGCGAAGCTCGCCAACGCCCCCTTGAGGTGTTTGCGCAATTGATTGTTCGTCGTGATCTTCGTGAGCTCACTCGCTTCGCTAGCTCCTATCGTTTTCATCGACGAAGGATCGGTGAGAACAAGACCGCTCTCAGACTCCGAAGTGATGAAGACCTGCTTGTCGGTTTTGCGGTAGTACAGCTTCCCTTCGAGCAGCGCCGTCAGAACCGCTTCGGTGTTCGGATGATTGAGCTCCGAGAGCTGACTGACGACGCTCTCCTTGGTCTTGAAGTTCATCGTCGCGAGTTTCGCGACTGTTTGCTCGAAAGGTACGTTCTCGGCGGCATAGGCAAACGAGCACGCCGCGATACATGCGAGCAGCCAAAGCGGCGTCAAACGGGTCAATCGAAAACCCCTGATTTCTGCGACGTTGTTATTGGTCAACTAATTTCTTCCGCTGTCGATGCAAATGCGTGAGGCGCTTGCTGGAGAGAAGAGGCCCCACCCTAACCCTGACCCGAGAGGCCCCCTCCCTAACCCTCCCCCGTAAACGGGGGAGGGAATCTGAAGAGAAGATCTGCTCAGCTTGTGGATACGAGCCTGCTTCTCCACTCCACCTTCCGATCCCCTCGCCCGTTTACGACGAGTGAATCTGGAGAGAACACGTGCTCGGCTCGAAGTCGGCGTCTGCCTTTCCGTTCCGATCCCCTCCTCCGTTTACGGGGG
>JAICPY010000252.1 GCA_025929585.1 Steroidobacter sp. | reverse complement strand
AGCTCACTCGAAGGATTCGCTTCCGATGCGACTGTGTGCGTAGGTGAGGTGGGCTGTGCGGCGCCGTTGCTACTGGGCTGCGCACTAGACGCAGAAGCACGAGGGCGAACGGCGATCGTGTGCTCCCCCATGAACTCGTACTCGAGCTCAGACCCACTGATCAATTGTTCTAACGCAGCGCGGATCGTCAGCGTGCCATTTAGGGCCGGCGAAATTAACCCTTCGACACTGCTGGAGTAGAAGACGATCTGCAGGCCGGTTGCCGACGCGAGTTGGCTTAGCGCATCAGCGAGTGGCTGGCGCTCGAGTCTGAGCTGAACGATTCTTTCGCCCAGCGTGGACGGCTGAACAGCCGCAGCAACGCCGCCTGCGATCAGCACACAGAGTGCAGCCGCCTGCGCTGCACGTATCAATGCCATGGAAAGCACACCCCCACCGGTACTAGCGTCGAGAGCCGCCGCTAGCACCGTGTCAGCTCCGTCGCGCACCGGCCAGATCGTCTACCGGCTGCGTCGCTGAGCCATCTGTATATAGGAAGGTCACGCGAGCCATTCCGGGTACTTCATGCGTCCATTCCAAAAACCTCACGTTGTAGTACCCCGTTTTGGTCTCGCCGACCATCATACTCATCAAGAGAAGCTGTGGTAGGGGAAAGCGGCAAGTGGCGAGGCGGGATCGGCAAGCAACTGGGCAGCAGGACACTGTTGCGGGAGAAGCGTGCGAGCTCTATCACGCTGACCTGCATCGCTTCCTAATGCGCCGCTTGCGGAGCACCCAGCAGGCGCAGGACCTCGCGCAGGAAGCCTACTTGCGACTACTGCGTGTCGAGCGCGGGAGCCTGGTGCTCAAACCGCGCGCTTACCTTTACCGCATCGCGACGAACCTGGTTTACGAATTCCGCTTGAGACAGCAGCGTGAGCCGGTGACGTTCGATTCGGGCGTCCTTGACGAGGTGTCAGAGACGGTCGAGGGCGCGCCAGGCTTGCACGATGAGCGCGTCGCCGACGAGCAGCAGGTCGAAACGCTTCTGGCGCGGCTGCCTCCACTGTATGGCGCGATCCTCATCCTACGTAAGCGCGATGGCTTGTCGTACGAGGAAATCGCGCAGCAGCTAGCGATTTCAGTGCATACGGTGAAGAAATACTTGGCGCGTGCGGTGGCCCTGTGCCGAGACGCGAATAGGCAGCAATAGCAAATGGGTGACGCGTGGTGATGGGCTCTCGATCCAACTCAACTGACCAGCGCATTGCCGAAGAGGCAGCGCAGTGGTTGATCGAGCTCGAGGAAGGCTCGGGCGCAGATTTGACGCGCTTTGCCGCCTGGCTCGCCGCATCGCCGCGCCATGTCGAGGAGTTCTTGTTCGCCTCGGCGCTTTGGAATGCGCTCGACACGCTCGATGAACAACGGCGCATTGATGTCGAGCAGCTCGTTGCCGCTGCGCGAACGAACGTGCAGCCTCTGGACTTCGGCACAGCTCCGAGCGTCATGCGCGTGCCAACAACCACAGCCTTATGGCGTGGAGTCGCCGCAGCCCTCGTCTGTGTCGTGGTGACGCTCGGCATATGGTCTGGCGTGGATCGACGCAGCACCACCTACAGCACCGACATCGGCGAGCAGCGCGTTCTGAAGCTGACCGACGGTTCAATCGTTACCTTGAATACGCGTTCACAAGCGGTGGTGCGCTTCGCTGACGATGTGCGCAATGTCGAGCTCACTCGAGGCGAAGCCCTGTTTGATGTGGAGCACGACGCATCGCGGCCATTTCGCGTGGTCGCCGGTCGCGTTGTCGTGCAGGCCATCGGTACGCAATTCAATGTGCATAGGGACGATGGGGTGACGACGATCTCGGTCGTGGAAGGGGCAGTGCAGATTGCACTTGCAGATGAATCGTCACCGCGTGCCGACGCGCCCGCTATTCGATTGTCGGTTGGCGAGCAACTCGAAGTATCCGCTAATGGGACTCTGATGCCCCAGCAGGGAGCGGAGATCGAGCGCGTGATGGCGTGGCGCGAGCGCCGCCTGATCTTCCGCGATGAATCGCTTGCAGCGATCGCAAACGAGTTCAACCGATACAACAAGCGGCAGCTCGTCATAGAGGGGACAGCGACGCGCTCACGGCGCATCACGGGCGTGTTCCACGCGGACGATCCCGGAGCGCTGATCGCGTTTCTCGAGCGCGATGCGGATCTTGCGGTGCGCGTTCGCGAAGACAGGATCGTGATCCAGGGACCGTAAATCGAAACCAATCGGTCGGGAGCTGCACCACGACCGCGTACTACGGCACAGGCTTCATAAGCAGCGATTGAAACAGCAGAACATAAAGGGGAAACCGCATGACTCGTCGATTCATCACAATGACGCCGCGCGCTCTGGTTGGGACACCAACCTTCGCTGTGTGCGCTTCTTTGCTATGCGGAACTGTCGGCACCGCGCTGCCTTTCACATTGACGCATGCTGCCGAAGGCAGCACAACGATGTTGGAGGAGATTGTCGTCACCGCGCGGAAGCGTGAGGAGTCGCTCCAAGACACCCCAATTGCCATCTCTGCGTTTACCGCGGACGCATTGGAACGTCAGCAGATCACGAGCACCGAGGATTTGGACCAGGTAGCGCCCAACCTGCAGTTCGCAAGCCATGGCCCACTCACCGGCAACAATTCCGCCGCGCAGGTTTACATCCGTGGCATCGGACAGAGCGATGGCTCATCCGGTGTCGACCCTGGGGTCGGCTTGTACATCGATGATGTCTACATGGGGCGGTCGGTCGGGGGCGCGATGGATTTCCGCGATATCTCCGGCGTGCAGGTCCTTCGCGGACCGCAAGGTACGCTCTTTGGTCGAAACACGATTGGTGGCGCCGTCCTGTTGACGACTACGCTGCCTGGGGATGAATTTGGCGGCAGCGTGCGCGTGGGCTTTGGCGAAGATAATCTGCGCGAGGCGTTCGCGGCGCTCGATCTGCCGATCTCCGATACTTTGGGCATGCGCGTATCGGGCGGCATGCGACAGCGAGACGGCTATGTGCATCGTGTTTTCGACGGTCTCGATCTGGGTGACGAAGACACGTACACGTTTCAATCGACGCTGCGGTGGGAGCCATCAGATGCCTTTACGCTGACTTTGCGCGGCGACTACACGGAAGAAGACGAGAACGGCTCTCCATTTGTGTTCGTCGCGATCAATGGCTCGCAGGCATTTCCGGCAGCGATCAGCCGCAACGCGGGCTGTCCGGGAGCGACCTTCCCGCCGCCGTCGGTACCGCAGGGAGTCGTCGATCCGCGTTGCGCAAACAATGCAACCTGGTCGCTCGGCCAATTCACGAATGGCGGCACGGCGAAAGCGGAAAGCAATCTCGAAAACATGGGCGTTTCGGCAGTCGCCGAGTGGAACGTCAGCGAGGCCCTGACGTTGAAATCGATCAGCGCCTATCGTGAGCTCGAATGGCACGGCAGCCGCGATGCAGACAACACGGCGCTCTTAGTGTTGCACACCGATTACAGCAGCGAGGGCGATCAGATGAGCCAAGAGCTGCAAGCGCTGTTCGACTTCGATCGCGTGCAAGGCGTGGCCGGCCTGTTCTACTTCGAGGAGAGTATCGAGGACTTCCTGCTCGTACCGTTCGCGGCACCCCCTCCGCTCGTGGCTTCAGGCGCCATTCCAGGCTCGATGGACTATCAACTCGCACAGGTGGATAACGACAACTGGGCCGCTTTCACGCAATGGACTT
>JAICPY010000067.1 GCA_025929585.1 Steroidobacter sp. | reverse complement strand
GGGTTATCCTCAGAGTCGCCCATACAAGTGGTGGAACTGGCACGATAGCTATGTGCCCGATGCGGCGCCGGATCCAAAGTGGGTTGCGGTGTCGGACGCCGGAGAGGCCGCCTTTCGCAAACGCGATGATTAGTCAGAAAGGTGAGGAGTAGCAGGACACGGCTGAGAAGCACTAGTCTTGCGTCTCGCTACCGGAGTAGAGAAAGCCCCTGCGCAACTGCATGCCAACGTCAAGGAGATTGGGTGATGACATCAGAGCGCGATACCGGACGGCATTTCTCGCTGAAGCTTCTGTCGTATCTGATCGCCCTGCTACTCATCGCCGCACCAGCGGTTGCACAACCGCTGCGAGTGATGACGTTCAATGTTCGTCTGCTTACGGCGGATGACGGTGCGAACAGTTGGGACGCTCGCCGCGATCTCGTCGTGGAAATGTTGCGATCCGAAGATCCCGACATCATCGGCACGCAGGAGCTCTTCAAACGTCAGGGCGACGAATTGGTCGCACGCCTTCCTAAATATGCTTGGTTCGGCGAAGGTCGCCGCGGCGGCGAAGCTGACGAGCACATGGGCGTTTTCTATAGAAGGGACCACTTTCGAGTGCTCGACTCGGGCAACTTCTGGTTATCGGATACTCCCGAGGTGCCGGGCAGCCGCACCTGGGGAAATCTGTACCCACGACTCGTGACATGGGCGCGGTTCGAGCGCGTCGCCGATGGCGCGACGTTCACTCTTTACAACACTCACCTTCCGTACAGGGACGAAGATGAGCCGGCGCGCAAGCGCGCAGCAGGACTAATCCACGCACGCTTGAAGATACTGCCCGGAAACGAGAACGTCATTCTGACCGGGGACTTCAACACGACCCCGGACAACGCTGTGCATACGACGTTGACGGCCACGCTCGCCGACGCGTGGATCGCATCACGCAAGCGCAGCGGACCAGAAGGCACGTTCCACGCGTTCACCGGCCGCCCGGAACGACGGATCGACTGGATATTGTTCCGCGGACCAAAAATATTGCGAGCGAAGACTGTTACGACCCATCGGGATGGACGCTATCCGTCGGATCATTTTCCGGTGGTCGCGGAGTTCGAGCTCGAAGCGGGAAACGCGCCGTTGTAGAACGTCCGCGTCTTTGATGACGCCAACACGGCCGTACTGAGCGAAGCGAGATCGGCGAGCGGTTACATCCATCTCGGTACGAGGCTTCGTACGACACTCGGTCGCCAGGCGAGCACCAAGGCGACGAGGATCGCCGAAGCGGCGAGGCACATGATCCAGACGAGTGAGGCCATCGATACGTGATCGACTGCTAGACAAAGCAGCAATGATGTTGTCAGTGCGATAGCACCGAGCGTTCTTAGCGCGACCGCGCGCGAGCGGCTGAGCACGCGTGATCCATAGACCTGCCTCCAGTGAACGTCGATCGCGAGCGCGATCCAGGCGAGGCCCAAAATGTTACTGCCCATCGCCAGCACGAGAAACGCCGAGTCACGCACGGATCGCCTCCGAGCCTAGTTCGTCGGAGTCCTCTGTATCGGGTGAGCTCACCTGCGCTTGCGCCAAGTGTCGAATGCGTACAGCCGCTAGCGCCGCAATCAGTGCCGTTGCGAGCAACACCAGATCCACGCCAGCGACAGGCCAATAGCCGCGCGCGATAGTGCTGAAGAGATGATCACCGGTCGTTATCCAATTGAGGATGACGGTCGAGAGCGCCAGGCCCGCGACCAGTACTGTTTGCTCCAGCCACGCACGCGAGAAGCGCGCCTCGCGTACGGAAGTGCTGCGCCACAACGCGTGAACGAACGCGACAATCCATGCTCCCCAAAAGAACCGCGCTTGCCATTCAGCACGAGTCGCCAGTTCCTCGGGCAGCACTCGATTCGCAATCAGCATAACGAGCGTCGCCGTGACCATCCCGCTGATCGCGGTAACTGCCAGCGCATCCACCCATTGCGCGCCGACGCTGCCTTGCTTCGCGTGCTGGCGTTTACGTTTTTCGACGAAGAAAATGAAGCCGGTCGCAATGCAGATGCAACCAGCCATGCCGCCGACGAAATACAGCGCTCTAAGCAGCCAGTGCCTGAAGTGTTGGAGATGCAGCCCGGTGATGAAGTCGTTGATGCTGCCGACGACGCTCGCAGGTGGATCTTCTCGAATCACGCGGCCCGATTTTCCCTCGAAGTGAACGCCCTCCCCTGTCAGCGTGACGCGATCCGTACCCGCTCGATATATGCTCACTGTACTGTTGGCATCGCCTAGATGATTGACGAACAAGAAGCCAACCTCTCCCGCCATGTCGCGCGCAGCCCAGCGGCGCTGAGCCTCCGCAACCATCGCATCGACGGATGCTAGTTCCGCAGGCACCCCTGCTGGTTCGAGCGGTAAACCCGTTCGAGTGGATTCCGCCTGCTCGAAAGCTTTGGCTTGAGGTTCAAGCATCGTCTCGGAGACGGGAAAATAGATTGCTGCGAAAATGATCAGCCCCGAGAGAGCGAACATGAAATGAAACGGTAACGCCACCACGCCGGTCAGGTTGTGCAGATCGAGTGCGCTGCGTTGGGTCTGCTTCTTGGGCCGAAACGTGAAGAACTCGCGAAAGATCTTGCGGTGGATGACGACGCCGCTCATCAGTGCTGCCAGCATCATGAGCGCCGCGAATCCGACGATCCAATAACCCACGTCTTTCCAATGCAGATGTAGGCTATAGTGCAGTGGATAGAAAAACTCACTGCCAACGTTGAGTTGATTCTCGTTGAGGACTGCTCCAGTGCGTGGATCCAGCGTCAAATGACCATGGATGTGATCGTCCGGATCGATAGCGTTGGGCAGATCGAAGCTCTTGTATATGGTCAGGACCGGGTCGCGATGGGTCGTATACGCACTCACGTCCATGACCGGCAGCGTCTTTGAAATCTCTCCCACGACCCGCGCTCGCGCCGCCTCGAGATCGTCCGGATCCGGTGACGTGATGCGATCGAACGCCGGCTTCAGCATCTTGTCGAAAGACGGCATCGGCTGAGGTTCAAAGCGAGTCTCTGGAATCGCCCAGCGATCGATCTCGCGATCGAATACCGAGAGCGAACCGAAAAAGAAGACGACGATGAGCACGAAGCCAAGCACCAGGCCGAACCAGGTGTGTACCCACGTCATCGATTGGCGGAAGGACTGAAACACTGCCCTGACCTCTTCCGGTGCGTTAGGCGCTCGTACTGATCACCAGAGATAACTGATCGAGGCCACGACGCGACGTCGTTGGCCGAACCAGCAGTCGCCTCGTGCAAGGCAGGTCGCAATATACGACTTGTCGGTGAGATTGTTAGCATTCAGCGCGACTCGCCAAGCACCGGCATCGTAGGAAGCCATCGCATCGAACAGTGTCACAGAGGGCACGAACACATCGCCGGTACCATCGCCGATGCGACTTACATAGCGAGCCCCTGCGCCGACTCGCAGTCCGCGTATACCTAGACGCTCGAAATCGTGCACTGCCCAGATCGAGGCCGTGTGTTCTGGAATGCCTTCGAGTTGCTGGTCGGAATCCAGGTCTCCTCCGAAGGAAGCTGCAGATGCGCGAACCTTGGTATAGGCATAGCCGCCGATCAGGCTCCAAGAGCCTACCTGACCTTGCGTTTCCAACTCGACACCTCGCACGCGAGCATCCCCGATCTGCACGCTGAATCCGAAATTGTCCGGATCGTTGGCCAGTCGGTTCTTCTCATCTATCGAGTACACCGCGGCACTTGCCTGCACTGGAATCGATTGAGCTTCCCATTTGAGACCCGCCTCGATCTGCTCGCCGCGCTTCGGCTTGAAGCCACGACCTGCTGCGTCGGTCCCAGTGACGGGATTGAACGATTCCGAATAGCTCAGGTAAGGGGCGAGGCCTGGAACGACTTCATACACCAATCCGACGTTGATGCTGGTGGCCCAATCCTCCTGCGTTTCGCTGTCGACCACGACATTGCGAACCTTGTCGCGACGTACACCCGTACGCAGGCTCAACTGGTCGAAGAGTTTCATCTGATCCTGCGCGAGGAACCCAACGCGAGTGATCTCGTTACGCGTCATAGGCAGGGAATCATCGAGGATGGGCTCGCCGACGATGCCGTAAATCGGGTCATAGACATTGAGCGCAGGCCCCGTACCATCGCTCGATCGCTGACGTGAGTCCGAAGTCATGCCATCCATACCGAACAAGACAGTGTGTTCCACGGCACCGGTCTTGAAGTGCCCTTCCGTCAACAGATCGCCTCCAGTCATTCGTGCGCGATCCTCATATACATACGTCAGCCGTCCAAGATACTGCCCTTCAGGATCGAGATTGCCGTTCTCATCCATGAAGCCATCCCACCAGTTCGCGTACATCGATTTCATCAATCCTTCGACATCGTCATGCCGCAAGCTATGTCGCAGCTGCCACGAGTCATTTAGCCAAAACTCGCTGGCATACCCAAATCTCCACCGGGTTCCGCCGTATCGATCCCACCCGGGCTCGCCGATGAAAAGATCACGCGGTATAGGGCCATTGGGTGCAGGGCGCAGCGTGCCGTCCAACCCCAAGAACGCGTTGGTATTCTTGCTGCGATCGTACTGATACTCACCATACATCGTAACGCTCGCTCGATCCGAAGCAAGCCAGGTCAAAGAGGGCGCCACGAGCGTACGCTGTTCGTCGGCATAGTCGATCTGCGTGTCGCTCTCCTTGCCGACCGCAATGAGACGATATAGGAGCGAGCCATCTTCATTGAGCGGCCCCGTTGCATCTGCACGAATCTCACGATGATCGAAGCTGCCGAATGAAAGACCCAATTCCTTAGCTGCGTCGGGCTGCGGCCGTTTGGAAACCAAGTTGACGACGCCGCCCGGGTCGTTTTGACCCGCGATGATGGATGATGGACCGCGGAGGACTTCTATTCGTTCGTAAGCGAAGGGCTCGATGCGAACGACGCCGTAGTAACCAGTCAGAGGGAGTCGCAGCCCATCCAACAGCACCGTCGATTCATCACTGCCGCGCAGAGCGAACCAATCGCCTCGGTTGTCGATGCCGTACAATTCATTACGTACACCCGGTGTGTAGCGCAATGCTTCCTGCAAATTTGGCGATGCTTGATCGCGGATCTGTTCAGACGTGATGACAGTGACGGATTGGGGCGTCTCGATCAGCGGTGTATCGGTCTTTGTCGCCGTGTTGCTGCGGCTCGCGCCGTACGGCGCATCCTCTAGGCGCTCTCCGTCGACGAGAATTCTTCCCAACGTCTGTTGTCTCTTCGAGGTCGAAGACTCGTCTTCCCGAGCAACGACCAAGTCGACGGGGAGAAGAGTCGCGGCAATCGCGACACCTAAAGCATAAACACTGAACGTCGACGACCAATTAGATTTCATAGGTTCAGACCTAAAGGCTTGCGAGTAAGCGCGGGAAATGCGGATCGGTTCTCTGCGCGTGCGGGCGTGCTACTGAAGGAATGCGCGCGAGGCGCTGCACGCGATCGCCGTCATCGTGATGCCTCCACCTGCGAGTACCGCCCATACTCGGACGAGGCTCCTTGCGGCGAAGGACCAGAGAAACGCGATCAAGAAGACAATGAAGGCGAGTAGGTATAACGCTGTTTGCGCTTCCCCATAGGGCACGCCGCGTAACAGAAGCAGCACGATTCCGAGCGTTACGAATCCCCAACAAAACGTGTAACCCGCGACGAGGCTGGCAAGTACTCTGGATGCCACGTGCAATGCGGATGGGTTCATGCCTGCCCCTCACGGAAATCCGTGTGTTCGGAATCACCAGTGAGTGCGGGCGTATCCGGTGCATCGGATGCCGTGCATGCGGAGAGGCTGAGCGCGGCAACTGAAATGCGCGCGTGGATCGGCCACCGAGATGTTCGTTCTTTGTTCTTGCTCATTCGCTTCACCGGTCGATTCCCATCGCTTGGAACCACCGGGCAATACTAACGCAAATGAGAATGATTCGTATATACCATTGTGCACTGACAGGGCGAAAGGTCTACATACATATATATGTAGGGGTTATGAAGGTAGAGGGAGGGCCAAGCGAAGCTAGGGCGATTGGAGCCTCACCTGCTCTGCCCCGCCAACGCCAGCCATGTCTCGATGACCGTATCGGGATTGAGCGACATGCTTTCAATGCCTTGATCGACGAGCCACCGCGCCAGATCGGGGTGGTCTGATGGACCTTGTCCGCAAATACCGATGTACTTGCCTGACTTGCGGCACGCATCAATTGCCATGGTGATGAGCTTCTTGACCGCCTCGTCTCGTTCATCGAATAGTTTGGCGATCGTGGCGGAGTCGCGATCAAGACCGAGCGTGAGTTGCGTAAGATCGTTCGAGCCAATCGACATGCCGTCGAAGTGTTCGAGAAAGCGCTCGGCCAGCAACGCGTTCGAGGGCAGCTCGCACATCATGATCACCTTCAACCCATTCTCACCGCGCCTGAGTCCATTCGCGGCGAGTAACGCAATGACCTGCTCCGCTTCACTCAGCGTGCGCACGAATGGAATCATGATCTGCACGTTCGTCAGACCCATCTGTTCGCGCACGTGCTTGATGGCGCGGCATTCCAGCTCGAAGCACGGGCGGAACGATTCATCGATATAACGCGATGCACCGCGAAAACCGATCATCGGATTCTCTTCGTGCGGTTCATACCGGGCGCCGCCGAGCATGTTTGCGTACTCGTTCGACTTGAAATCCGACAGTCGCACGATGACCGGCTCGGGGGCGAATGCTGCGGCGATCGTGCTGACCCCTTCGGATAATTTTTCGATGTAGAACGAAACGGGATCCGAGTATCCGCTCATCTGCCGCGCGATCGTCTGCTGCAAGTCTTGTGGCAGACGGTCGTATTCCAAGAGTGCGCGGGGATGGACGCCGATCATGCGATTGATAATGAACTCGAGGCGGGCAAGGCCGACGCCGCGATGCGGAATGCCTGCGAAGTCGAATGCGCGATCCGGATTGCCGACATTCATCATTATCTTCGTTGCGATCGGGGGCAGCGCGTCGAGCTCGATGTTCTTCTGCTCGAACTGCAGAGCGCCTTCATAGACGTATCCCGTTTCGCCCTCTGCACAAGACACCGTCACCTCGATTCCGTCTCGAATCACCTCCGTCGCATCAGTGCAGCCGACGACGGCGGGAACCCCGAGCTCGCGCGCGATAATGGCGGCGTGACAAGTGCGCCCGCCTCGATTCGTCACGATCGCTGCGGCGCGTTTCATGACGGGCTCCCAATCCGGATCGGTCATGTCGGCGATGAGCACATCGCCTGCCTGCACGCGCATCATCTCTTTGATGTCACGAATGACGCGTACTCGCCCTGCTCCGACGCGTTGGCCGATCGCGCGTCCTTCCACGAGCACTTTCGAACGTTGCTTCAGTGAGAATCGTTGAATGGTGCCGCCGCGTCGACTTTGCACCGTTTCCGGCCGTGCTTGCAGGATGTAGATCTTCCCGTTCTCCCCATCCTTGCCCCACTCGATGTCCATCGGACAGCCGTAGTGTTCCTCGATGATCAGCGCCTGCTTCGCAAGCGTGACGATGTCTTCCTGGTCGATCGAAAATCGGTTACGTGATTCGGGAGCAACATCGACCGTTCGAATGCGCTCGCCGCTCTTGGGATCACCATAGATCATCTTGATCGCTTTGGCACCGAGTGTCCGCCGAACAATCGCTGCCTTGTTAGCGCGTATGCCCGGTTTATATACATAGAACTCGTCAGGGTTCACTGCGCCTTGCACGACGGTTTCGCCCAATCCGTAGGAGGATGTGATGAAGACCACGTCTGGAAAGCCGGATTCCGTATCCAGCGTAAACATCACGCCGCTCGCTCCGAGATCGGAGCGCACCATGTACTGAACACCCGCGGATAGAGCGACCTGATCGTGCTCATATCCTTGGTGAACCCGATACGCAATCGCTCGGTCGTTATAGAGCGAGGCAAACACCTCATGTATGCACTCGAGCACCGCGGTGCTACCGCGAACATTGAGAAAGGTTTCTTGCTGCCCAGCGAACGAAGCATCCGGTAAATCCTCTGCGGTTGCAGAGGATCTCACCGCGACCGCGATCTCGCGACCGTCACTCATTCGTTCGAAGCTCTCTAGAATCTCCCGTTCCAATCTCGCGGGGAACGGTGTCGCCAGAATCCAACTTCTGATCTTCGCGCCCACCTTGGCGAGCTCTTCCACATCGTCGGCGTCCAGGTTCGAGAGCTCTTTTGAGATGCGTGCTGCGAGGCCTTCGTGCTGAAGGAAATCTCGATAGGCTTGCGCGGTCGTGGCAAATCCATTCGGCACCGCGACGCCCAATTTCGCGAGATGACTGATCATCTCGCCCAACGATGAATTCTTGCCGCCGACCGTGTCGACGTCGCCGCGGCCGAGTCTATCGAAAGCCAGTGTATACGCTGTCAAGACACGTCCTCTTGTATGTGAACCGGCTACCTGAAACACTCGAACGTGGCGTTCGGGTGCGTTGAGCGCGAAATGAGTCTCGCAGCCGTACTTGCCCCGATGCGCTAGCGTGTCGCAACACCAGCTTACGGTCCCGACGATGCAACGACGCACGATATTTTTCGTATCTGATCAAACGGGCGTGACCGCTGAAACGATGGGTCATAGTCTGTTGACGCAGTTCGACGGCGTTGTATTCAGGCAAGTCACCCTGCCCTTCATCTCTACCGCTGACAAAGCCGAAGAAGCGGTACGCCGAATCAATGCAACCGGCGAGACGGAAGGCATCAGACCGGTGATATTCAGTACGCTGGTTCAAGAAGAAATGCGAGAGATCGTCAAGGGTGCAAATGGATTGTTTCTCGATTTCTTCGCCGCGTTTCTCAATCCGCTCGAAGAAGAGCTCAACATAAAATCTTCCCGCACGCAGGGCAAGGCCCACGGTATGTTGGACATCGGTGCGTATACATTGCGCATCAACGCGACGAACTTTGCGCTCGCCAATGACGATGGTGCGATCACACGCGACTATGAGCAGGCAGATTTGATTTTGGTGGGTGTGTCGCGTTCCGGTAAGACGCCGACCTGCCTCTATATGGCGCTGCAGTATGGGATTTTCGCGGCGAACTTCCCGCTCGCGGATGAAGAGTTCGAGTCCGGAAAGCTGTCGAACACGCTGATGAAGCACCATCGAAAGCTCTACGGGCTCACGATCGCATCGGAACGACTGCAGCAGATTCGTAAGGAACGCCGACCCAACACTCGGTATGCATCGCCAACGCAGGTTGAGTTCGAGGTGCGTACCGCGGAAGCTCTGTTCCGCAGGTTCCAGATTCCATACCTCGACACAACCGAGCGATCGATCGAGGAGATTGCGAGCCGAATCTTGGATGCAACTGGATTGGAACGTCGTCTGAGACCGTGACACTTCTCGCCTCGCCGACCAGGATGGCGGCTCGCTCGCGAACCACAATGAGTCTGCCGCGACAAAAGTTGCACGCTGATACAGTGACAACGGTAGTCAATCCGCTAAACGTCCGAAATGACCCTTCTCTTCCGGCTGTGAGCCTACAACCATCGCGTCTCGTGTTGGATACGAATATCGTGCTCGATTGCCTGGTGTTCCGCGATTTAGCCACGATTGCTTTGACCTCAGCAATCGAAGCTCGGCGCGTGGAAGCACTGATTCACGAGCATGCGCTCGATGAATTGGGACGCGTGCTCGCCTATCCGCAATGCCGTCTCGCAGTGAATGAGCAGCGGCAGGTTCTAGATCGTTATCGTGCGCTGGCGACCATGGTGCCGATGCCCGACGCCTTCACTCGGAATACTCTGCTGCTCCCATCCGGCTTCCCGCGCTGTCGCGATCGCGATGACGAACCTTTCCTCGCACTCGCCTACCATGCGCGAGCCGATGGGCTCGTTACCAAGGACAAAGCCGTGCTGAAGTTGCGGAAGAAGGCGCGTAGGTTCGGGGTTGCTATCCTCGCACCGACGGATCTGCAGTTGGTTCAGTGGTGGTCGTGAGCATGAATTGGCAAGCGTTCGAGCACGATGTCAAAACCTGAAAAGGCCAAGCGCCGCTTTGACCTCCTCTAGAGTTGCTTGAGTCACCGAGTTCGCCACCTCAGTACCCGTTCGCAGGACTTCAAGAACATAAGCCCGATCTTCGGTGAGTTGCTTGCGGCGCTCCCGAATCGGCGTCAAGAGTACTTGCAGCTTTTCCTCGAGCCGCCGCTTGATCACCATGTCACCGAGGCCGCCACGTTGGTAGCGAGTCTTCAATTCTTCGAGCTCAGTCTTGTCATCGTCGAAAGCATCGAGATACGTAAACACGACGTTGCCCTCGACTTCTCCTGGATCGGACACGCGCAGGTGATTCGGGTCGGTGTACATGCTGTGCACGGCTGCACGGATTTCATCCGCAGTGGCGGAGAGCGCGATTGCATTTCCTTGCGACTTACTCATTTTCGCCTTGCCGTCCACCCCCGGCAGTCGGCCCACAGGTGGAATCAAAGCCCGCGCCTCCACCAGCACGTCTCGGTTTGCCTGCCGATTGATCCTTCGCACGATCTCGTTCGTCTGCTCGATCATCGGCGCTTGATCCGCGCCGACCGGAACGAGGTCTGCCTTGAATGCTGTGATGTCGGCTGCCTGTGCCGCTGGATAGCACAGAAATCCGGCCGGAATGTCCCGCTCGAAACCGCGCAGACGAATCTCCTCCTTGACCGTGGGATTTCGCTCTAGTCGCGCCACAGTCACGTAGTTGAGATAGAGCATCGTCAATTCCGGGAGTGCGGCAAGACAGGACTGCACGCAGATCGTCGTGAGCTTCGGATCGATGCCGACAGCGAGGTAATCCAATGCAACCTCGAACACGCCGCGCGCCGTTTTGGCTGGATCCTCCGCGTTGTCGGTTAGCGCTTGCGCATCCGCGAGCAGTAAGAATTGGCGATGAGTGTACTGCAGCTGGACGCGGTTCTTGAGCGAGCCAACGTAATGGCCCAAATGCAACGGACCGGTTGTGCGATCGCCGGTCAGGATGATTTTCGAAGTTGATTTCTGATCGAGCATGGGTCTTGCCTTTGCCGGAAGACCGCCGCGGAGCGCTGGACTCGTGCGTTCAAACGCGTGAGTGCCGGCCGGACCGCGGCGGCACTGTCAGCTTCAATTCTATAAAACAGACATGGGCCGCTCCTTAGATGGAGCGCCACCAAACGCATCGGGAAAAGTTATTGGCAGTCGTGTACATGACGATAGCGTACGGAAGGGTACGGAGAGTCCCCTCTCCTTCTCACTTGAAGATATAGCGCGCCCGGGCTTGCGGCAAGCCCTGCGACGTTTTGAGTAGTGTTGGGGAATCAAGACGCAGCTCGGCGTTCGCTGCCGACTCTGCCAAGCCCAGGCAAGCGTGGGCTATTCGCCCAAGTTGCTAAAGCAAGCCACACTGAAGGTCTACAAGCACTTTATGCACGGGCTATGCGCAATCAATGCGGATCTCGCAGTTCATGAGATCGTGATAACAAGCTGCCAAGAGGGTGGACACATGTGGTCTAAGATGCGGCGTCGAAATTGGATATAGACGCGGGGCGCGCACTCCGGTGTAGTCCGGTTTTCTTAACCTGGATGGACATGGTTCATGAATACCACCGCCGAAACGACCGCCCTGCCCGCCCGATCTAACAACGCTGCGCTTCGCGGCATACTGCTCGGTGGATTCCTCGCGGGGCTCGTGGATTTTATTTATCCCACGGTCAAGACCGTGATGGCCGGCGGCTCATGGATGCGGCCGTGGAAAGGCGTAGCGAGTGGTCTGTTCGGCAAGGTGGCGCACGAAGGCGGCATTGGAATGGTCGTCATGGGCATCGCGTTACATTTTTTCATCTGCATCGTCGCCGCGGCGTTGCTGTATGTCATCGCGAGTCGCCTGAAATGGCTCCCGAGACAATGGATTGTATTAGGCATTCTCTACGGCATTGCCTTCCTCGCCGTCATGAACTACGTGATCCTCCCACTCTCGGCGATCGGCCGCGGCATCTATCCGCTGGAAAGCATCCACGTGACGGCCTTCGTTCACATACTAGTCGTGGGTTGGCCGACCGCGTTCTTCGTCTCCCGTGCGTTGAAGGAGGCGAGACGATGATAGTGCAACACTGGCCGGCCAAAATGGGACAGGTCCATTTCCTCAAGATGGGCGTGTGGCCATCGAGGATACGAAGGACTCATCGTAGCGCTGCCGGCGGAACTCGACACCGCTGACTATGGAAGAGTTCCTAGATATAGATATGTGTGTTCCGCCAACTCGAGCCCACGGCAAACTCAACATAGCGGCAGCATGAATCGAAACATTGCACCCTTGTCGAGCTCACTGTCCCCCCAGATCTGGCCGCCATGGGCCTCAACGATCGTCCGACAAGTGCTCAGCCCCAGACCGAGTCCACGACGCGCATCGCCATCGACCTGCCAGAACGGCTCGAATATGTGTGGCAACGCAGAAGCTGAGATGCCGGGGCCGGCGTTATACAACGCGAACGCCACGTGTTTGGCTTGTCGCCGTGCTTGCAGATCGACCGTTCCTCCGGCCGGCGTGAACTTCATGGCATTGCCTAGCAAGTTCGACAGTACCTGCACGATGCGATCATGGTCGAAGAATGCGTCGATGCTGTCCGCAGGCATATCTACCGTGAAAGTTATGCTTCTGCTGGCGAACATCGGCTCATAGGTTCGCAATACTTCGAGCAGGAGCGCGCCGATATCGTGTTGTCGCCTCACGATGCTTAGCGTGCCGGACTCGATGCGAGCTAGGTCGAGCAGATCGCAAAGAAGCCGCTCCATGCGCGCTGCACCTCGCATGATCGAATTCGCGGAAGCGCGCGTGGAGGGTTCCAGCGTCGTCTCCAGAATACTTTCCGTGTTTAGCGAAATCACGTTCAATGGGCTGCGCAGGTCATGCGTCACCATTGCCATTACTTCATTACTTCGCCGGTTTCCGGACTGAGCGCGCATCAAAGCCGTTCTGGTTCTGCCCAACGCGTCGGATGTGCTGTCTGCCCCGTGTCGTTCGGATGACAATCCGTCGTCGGTCACTTGTCGAAGAGTTTCCAGGTCGACTCGCAGAGCGTCGTGCTCGTTGCGTTCCCTTTTGACCGCCAGATCGGATCGCTTCCGCTCCCCCAGTGGCGTCACGTCCGTCCGCTCGATCTTCTTGAGTTGATTGGCTGAATCTCTCTCGCCGAGAATACATAGGTCCGCAGAACGCGCCCCCGACTGCCCCGACGAAACGGCGCGGTCAGAGCCATCGCGGAACTTCGATAATTCCATATCAGCGAATGTGCGATCGCGCTCGATGAGATCATCGAGTATTCGTCGTGAGTTCCCCGCCCACCCATCACTATCGATGTCCGCTATTGCCTGAAAAGTCCGCCGAGGGAGGGTTGCAGGCCAAAACGAGACTTGGCCGGACGAATCGCAGCCGAACCGCAACTATCTGCGCTGTGCGCGGGAACTCAATAGGCAGTCACCGTCGATCTGCCCTGTAGTCCGTGGCACTAGAGGGAGTACACTCTTGACCCGGCACTCGATCTAAACGGCGAGCGAGACCTTGCAACATCTGCGTGGATGACAGGGCTAGCGGATTCTACAGAGGTGCTGGTTTTGTCTATTCTTTCGAGCGCACCGCTGCCACCCGTCCGTTTGTGCAGAAGTCGCTCATCAAGCAATCTACCCAGCCCCTTCTGGAACAAAAAGAGCAAGCCACGGTCGTTCATGCTGAGTTACGTACAACATGCTCACTCGAGCCTAGTGCAGCTGGTAGCTGACGGCGCGGATGCAGGGCGAATCGCGGACAGAGCAGTCGCGATGTGGCGCGATGTCGACGCAGCCCTGTCTCCAATCATTGGGCAGCGTGGCGTTGCCGCCCTTTTCAAACGCAGCCTGCTCCTGACAGGCGCGCATACCTCGTTGGTGACGGCACTGGACGATGTGGATACCTTAAGTAACTTCGCGGCGCTGCGAGCCACTCTTGGGCAGCTATCAAGCGCGAACGCGATCGCGATGAATGGCGCGCTCCTGCAAAAATTCTGCGATCTTCTGATCAACCTCATCGGTGAGTCGCTGACCGAACGCCTGCTCCAGTCGGTTCAGGACAACCCTTCAAGCGACGGCGCCGTGCGGGAAAAATCGTCATGACAAACGGTAGAGCATTCATCAATCGCTTGCAAACCGGCGTACCCGGATTAGATGAGATCCTTGGCGGAGGGCTGCCGGAGTATTCGTTCAACATCATCGCCGGATCGCCGGGCTCCGGCAAAACAACGCTGGCTCACCAGATGATGTTTGCGTTGGCTACTACGCAACGCCCTGCCCTCTACTTCACGGTGCTGGGCGAGCCAGCACTGAAAATGCTGCGCTACCAGCAGCAGTTCGATTTCTTCGATAGCGAGAAGGTCACCGGCTCAGTTCGCTTCTTCAACCTCAGCGATGACATCGCCGCTGGCGACTTGGGTAAGGTGCTCAGAAGAATTTCGAGCGAAGTCCAAACACACAGCCCAGCGCTGGTGTTCATCGACTCGTTTCGCTCAGTCATTCTCGCGGAGCGAGACGGCGGTAACTCGTTTCTCGGCTTGCAACAGTTCATCCAGCAACTCGGCACGCTAATGGCGAGTTGGCAGGCCACGACGTTCCTCATCGGCGAATACTTCGCCGAGAACGATCCGAATCCGGTATTTACCGTCGCCGATGGAATGATCTGGTTGCGTCAGAGCGTGGAGCGCAACTCCGTCGTGCGGAAAATGGAGATCACGAAGATGCGGGGCGCCGCGACGCTCGCCGGGCTTCACACGTTTCGTATCACTTCCGCCGGGATCCACGTGTTTGCGCCGCCCCCGCTGGGCGCGGATTCCAAAACCGACACGGACTTGACATCGCCGGTGCCGACTACGACTCGATTGAGCCTGGGCGTGCCCGAGTTGGACGAGATGTTGTGCGGGGGACTACCGCGCGGCTACTCCTTACTGGTCGCCGGCCCCTCAGGATCTGGCAAGAGCATTCTTGCGGGGGCCTTCCTGTGCGAAGGAGCGCGCTGCGGAGAAACCGGCGTCATAGCCGCTTTCGAGCAACGTCCGAACAGATCCAGAAGGGGCGAGATCACCTCGCTCATCGACAGCGGCCGTATCGGCGTGATCGATACGCGTGCGTTGAATGTGTCGGTGGACGAAATCGCGGCTCTGCTCATCGCCGAGATTCATCGCCTCAAGGCAAGCCGCGTCGTCATCGATTCGCTGTCTGGATTCGAGCTCGCGCTTGCGCCTACATTCCGTGAGGATTTCCGTGAGTCCCTCGCGCGCATGATATCGGCGCTGGCCACCACCGGCGCCACCGTGCTGATGACCTCGGAACTCGAGGACCGCTACGCGGATCTGCGCTTCAGTCCCTATGGCACAGCCTTTCTGACCGACTCGATCATTGTGCAGCGTTACATCGAAGTCGACAGCGAATTGAAGCGGGTCATAGCTGTCGTGAAGGTACGCGCGAGCAATCACTCGAACGACCTGCGCTTGTTCGAGATCGATGACGACGGTCTCAAAATCCAACAGAAGGTCGTGGGCTTTGAGGGATTGCTCGGTGGCCGGCCGACCCGGCGCCACCGGACGCGCGATCCCAGCAGCGCTGATGATGCCTAATCGCGACGACACGCAACCTGCGATCGATGAAGCCGCTCAGCGAGAGATCGAGGCGAGGCGGACCCTTGACCTGCTCAACGAGCAGGCGGACAGCATGCGTTTGGAGTTGGCACAGTTGCGCCAACAGCTCGCCGAGGTGCAGCGGGAGGTGACTCCCGAGCGTTCGACTTATCTGCGAGAGGCCAACGAGAAGCTGATCCTTGCAGCGCTGCGGGCAGAGAGCATCGCCGATGCCGCCGTCAGCAGACTGGGCGAAGTCGCTCGCGCTACACAACGCGATACGCTGACGGACACACCGAATAGAGCATTGATGCTCGACCGAATGGAAAGTGCCATTGCTCTGGCTAGACGACATGGAACGCAGATCGCCGTACTGTTTCTCGGCCTCGACGGCTTCAAAGAAATCAACGACACACTGGGCCATGCAATCGGCGACGCCACGCTACAACTCGCAGCCCGTCTCCTGGAATCAGTAGTGCGCAATTCCGACACCGTTGGTCGTCATGGGGGAGATGAATTTGTAGTGCTGATGTCGGAAATTTCGCAAGCGAGCGATGCGGCGCTCATCGCCGAGAAGATTCTCCTCGCATTCGCCGAGCCTGCTCGGGTGCGCGATCACGAGATCGATTTGCGCGTAAGCATCGGCATAGCCGTTTACCCGGCGGATGGGAAGGACGCGCGCACGCTCATCGACCGGGCTGACGCTGCCATGTATCGCGCGAAGCAACAGGCGGGAAGCAGTTTCCACTTCTTCAACAAGGACACACCCAGCGAGCGGCTCCAGCAAACGAGGATCGATGTTCTATCCCCCTCGATACAGAGCCGAGAATCCGAGCGAGCGGAACAGAGCTCGCAGATGCAGCACTTGCGCGAGGCGAACGAACAGTTGGTTCTCGGTGCGCTGACTTCGCAAGATATGCAGGAGCGAGCGGAAGTCAAACATCGACAACAAGTAAAGTTCATCGCATTGGTGGCGCATGAGCTGCGCCACCCGCTCAATCCGATACGCAATGCCGCCGAGTTGCTCAAGCGAGTGCGTGGCGATCAGGCGCTTCTCGCGAAACTGCAAGGCATCATCGAGCGGCAGGTCGTTCATATGGCGCGGCTGATCGACGACCTGCTCGATGGATCGCGCGCGAGCGTGGGCAAGTTGCGGCTCCAGTACGCAACAGTGAGTATTCGCGATGTACTGGGCGCAGCGATCGACACATGCCGGGCGGCCATAGAGGCGCGGCGGCAGCACCTTGCCGTGCACCTCCCACCTGATCCGCTCGAGCTGAAAGGAGATCATTTGCGCCTGGCGCAAATCTTCCGCAACCTGCTCGACAACGCATCGAAGTATACGCCGGAAGGCGGCAGCATCACGCTTACTCTGGAGAAACAAGGCGATACGCTCGTGCTCACTGTTGCCGATGACGGCATCGGGATTACGCCCGATGCACTGCCCCACATTTTCGATCTGTTCGTGCAGGACGAGCGCGCACTTGCCCTCCAAAACGGCGGACTTGGCATCGGTCTCGCGGTGGTTCGCGACTTAGTCGAAGCGCATGGTGGTAGCGTCGTCGCAAAAAGCGCCGGCAAGGATCGTGGTAGCGAATTCATCGTCATACTGCCGATTCGGTTGAATGAAATTGAAACGGGTAAATCTGTCGGATGAATGCATGCGTTCTGATTGCCAAAGAGTGGAACCTCGCAGTCGGGCGGCTAACACACGCGGTGCTGGCGCCGCTCTAGGAGCTGTCGAGCTCATATCGCGTTATCTGATTGCCGCCTCTGCGATCGGGCGCATCGCCGCATATCCTTCCGGGGTCGGGTGCACCTCATCCTTCGCGAGACTAGGCTTCACGTTACCCTTTGCGTCCGTTAACGCCGCGGCGTAGTCGGCGTAGACCGCGCCGATCTCCTTTGCATAGCCGCGCAACCATTCGTTCATCGCGATGGCTGCTGCCTTGGGCTGAACTTCGGGTCGCCACCAATACTTCGAGGCGGGAGGCACCGCGCCGAGCACAATGCGGATCTTGTGAGCGCGCGCGATCTCGCACATTCCCATGACATTGTTTTTCGAATCCTCGGGCGTCATAGGCCCTGTGTTATGAGCGATGTCATTAGTGCCGGCCATGATGTGCACGACACGCGGCTTCAATGCAATGACGTCAGCGTGCATCCGCACGAGCAACTGCGGCGTGGTTTGCGCGCTGATGCCGCGGCCGACGTTTCCTTTCGCGAAGAAGCCCGGATCCGTCCTCGCCCAGCCTTCCGTGATGGAATCGCCAAGAAACACTACGTCCACTTTCGCACCGCTCGCGATGAGCTTTGCGTTCTCTTCACGATATCGACCGAGCCAGGCCCAATCCGTCAATAGCAATGGTGGCTGAAGCGCTGGAGCGGTGTTGGGCTGTTCACCGCATCCCTCGATGGCGCGCGCAAGCGATGGAAGGGCGAACCCGGCCGCCACGGACCCTGCGATCAGCGATCGTCGACTAACTTGCTTCATTCTGTTGCTCCGGCTTTCTTCTGGAGAATTGCGTTGCGTTCTAGACCGTCATCCTGACGTCCATCATAGACAAGTAAGGCGAAGCAATCACTCGGCACGCTCGAATGAGGCAGTTTCGAAAGCGCACAAGAGATCCGAGAGAGAGCTACGTGGGGTCGCCGATGCCTCGATTGGCGTCTTCGACGAACTTCTTGCGCAAAGACAAGTACGTAATCAAGTAAAGTTGCGCGAAAGTATCCTGGTTCGCTTTCATCGTTCCGCTCGCGCCGGCCCGTAAAAAGTCAGATATGCCCGGTACTGGAGATCCTAAAGTGCATCGGCGCTCGATTGCCATCGCCGCTCTCTCGACCGTCGTCGAGTGGTACGACTTCACGCTGTATCTGTACTTCTCAACAGTGCTGTCGAGAGTCTTCTTCGGTGGCGGTGCCGCATCGCTAGCCACGACGCTCGGTGGCTTTGCTGTGGCCTATCTAATGAGGCCGGTAGGAGCTGTGGTGTTCGGTCATTTCGGTGATCGACACGGTCGCAGGCCGATGTTGCTTGCCTCCATGATCATGATGTCCGTTGCCATGCTTCTGACAGGCCTGCTTCCGACGGAAGCGCAGATTGGCCCGCTCGCTGCGTGGCTTCTCATCCTACTTCGATGCGTAATGGGCTTCTCGGTCGGCGGAGAGTACACCGGCGTCGTCGCTTATCTGCTGGAGAGTGCTCCCAACTCTCGTCGTGGCCTCATTGCATCCTCTGCTGCCGCTGCGAGCGAAGTCGGAGCGTTACTTGCTGTTGCTGTATCGGCATTCACGGTTAGCTCGATGTCGAACACCGACTTGGAGACGTGGGGCTGGCGCATCCCTTTCTTGGTCGGCGCTGCGCTTGCGGGAGTCGTCTGGGTCGCCCGTTCAACTATGAAAGAGTCCCCGGATTTCGAACGTCAGCAAGCGCAAGGCACCGTCCCTCATAGTCCCCTTCGTCATGCGCTATCGCGACAGCGATCGGGCGTCATTCGCGCTTTCGCCATCTCAGCCCTTGGGTCGATCACCTACTACGTCGGAATCACCTACTTCCCCGCCTTTGTCACGTCCGTCGGATCGACCACCGAGGCGCAGGCGCTATGGCTTTCCACGATCGCAGCAGTAGCGGTGATCATCATCACGCCTGTTGTTGGGCATCTGTCTGATCGGGTCGGAAGGAAGCCGGTTCTGCTTGCAGTCACCGGGATGAGCATCGTGCTGCCGATGCTGATGTTCTCTCTGATAGCGACCGGGTCGATCGGAGTCGCGCTTTTCGCGGCGGTGGTACTGGCGCTCGTTGCAGGAGCCATGAGTGCGGTTGGCGCTGTTGCTACTGCGGAGCAGTTCAGTGGAGAGGCTCGGGTCAGCGGCCTTGCCTTGGGTGCGACCGGCGCGACGGCAATCTTCGGCGGTCTGACGCCCTATCTCGCGCAGGTGCTGATTGACGACACGGGCAGGCATGAAATTCCCGGCTTCATGATTGCGGTCGTGGCTTTGTGCGTATTGCCCGTGTTCCTGACCATGCGCGAGACGCGTCCACCTCCGACACTGTGAATTTGGTGGAACAGCGACCAATATCGCGAGCCTGGTTAGGGACATCACGATGGGCTGAAGACCCTATCGCCGCGAGTGCGATACCCTACGGCCCATGAAAATCATCTCCTTCATGAGCGCGCTGCTGATCGCCGCGACTATCTTCGGCGCCGCTGCATTCGCCGCCGAGGTCGATCCCAGGCGCCTGTCGGATATCGTTCGCGTACTTGCTTCCGATGAGTTCGAAGGACGTAGTCCAGGCACTAAGGGCGAGGAGAAGACGGTCGATTATCTCATCCAGACATTTCGTGGCCTCGGCCTGGAGCCGGGAGGCGAGCGCGGTGGCTGGACGCAAGACGTGCCACTGCTGCGAACGCAGATGCAGACGCCTCGCACGTTGCAATTTACCGTTGAAGGCAAGTCGCGTCGGTTCGTTCAAGCGAAAGATATCTATCTCAGCACGATACGGAATTCGCAGAGCGCAACGATCAAAGATGCGCCCATAGTCTTCGTCGGCTACGGCGTCACGGCGCCTGAGCGTCAGTGGGACGACTTCAAAGGCGTCGATGTTCGCGGCAAGGTCGTCGTCTGCCTCGTGAACGATCCAGATTTTTCGGCGCAGCCCGGTGAGGATGTCGTCGGAAAGTTCGGCGACCGCCGCATGACGTATTACGGACGCTGGACCTACAAGTTCGAAGAAGCAGCGAGGCGTGGCGCCGTGGCAGCACTCATCGTTCACGATACCGAGGGAGCGGGTTACGGCTGGTCGACAGTCATCGCGCCAGACGGCGAGAACTATGCATTGCTGCATGCAGATCGTGCGCAGGCGCCGCCGACCTTGAAACTGCAAGGTTGGTTGGAAGGAGAAGCTGCCGCGGAGATGCTGCGTAGCGCTGGCCTAAATCTCTCGGAGCTGCGACGTCAAGCGCGCCGCGCGGATTTCAGTCCCGTGGAGCTGAAGGATGTAACGTTCACTGCCGACGTGCCAGTGAAGACCGAGAAGACGGTCAGTCGCAATGTGTTGGCGAAGATCACCGGCAGCGAACATCCGGATGAGACGGTGATGCTGGCCGCACACTGGGATGCCTATGGCATCGGCGCGCCCGACGCGCAGGGCCGGAGAGTTCGTCCTGGTGCCAATGACGATGCACTAGGGCTCGCGGGGGTGATCGAGTTGGCCCGCGTCTTCAAAGACGAACCAAAGCCGAAGCGCACGCTCGTCTTCACGGCGTGGACGGCCGAAGAGCGTGGACTGATCGGCTCGCAAGCTTACGCGGCGCAGCCGCTATATCCTCTATCCAAGACGGTGGCAAACCTGACTCTAGACATACTGCAGACGGCCGGATTCGCGCGCGATGTACTGCTGGTCGGCGCAGGTCAGAGTGACTTGGAAGACGACCTGGCTCGCGCTGCCGCTGCGCAGGATCGAACCATAACGCCCGAGACTCTGCCCGAGCGTGGACTGTTCTATCGTGCCGATCATTTCTCGCTCGCACGACAAGGCGTGCCGGTGCTTCTGCTGATGGCACTGAGCGGCGCTGCCGACATGAAAGAAGGTGGTCGAGCTGCCGGTGAGAAATGGCTGGCCGATTACATGAAGTGCTATCACCAAACGTGCGATGCGTGGGACGCGAACTGGGATCTTCGCGGCGCCGCTCAAGATGTCGAGCTGTTTCGTACGATCGCGAGCGAGCTTGCGAACTCCAATCGTTGGCCCGAATGGCGAAGCGAGTCTGAATTTCGTGCGATCCGCGCGAAGTCCAAGAGCGCGCGGTGAACCCAGAGTAGAACAACTACGCGGCGATTGCCCCCCAGCACAGCTTTTGATTCGATGAGCACAGGCAAGGCCGCTGCTGTTAGTGGCGACCTGCTGTTACGCCCGCCTGCTTCTAGGCGCGAGTCTATCCGCGTCGTGCCGCTTCGATGGTGGCGATGTCGATCTTTCTCATTGTCATCATCGCATCGAACGCGCGCTTCGCGGCCGCACGATCAGGATCGGTCGTTGCTTCCATCAGTGCGCGTGGAGTGATCTGCCACGACAAGCCCCATTTGTCCTTGCACCACCCGCATGCGCTCTCGGCGCCGCCATTGCCTACGATGGCATCCCAATAGCGATCGGTCTCTGCCTGATCTTCTGTGAGGATCTGAAATGAAAAGGCTTCGCTGTGCTTGAACGCCGGGCCGCCGTTCAACCCGACGCAGGGCACGCCTACCACCGTGAATTCCACCATGAGCACCTGTCCTTCCTTGCCATCCGGAAAATTGCCGGGGGCACGGTGAACCGCTGTCACTGTGCTGTCCGGAAAAGTCCGAGCGTAGAACTTGGCGGCTTCTTCTGCTGTGCCGTCATACCAAAGGCAAATCACGTTCTTGGCCATCGTGTGTCTCCAATTAGTCGTCAGTTGAGCGAGCCTGTTGGAACTAGGACGAAACAAGGACACGCAAACCGACAACTGACACTAGCAGATTCAAACGACGCCAACTCATGAACTGAGCCGTGGACGGCCGCCGACCTACCGCTCGGAATCGTCGCGGATATCCACGTGCACGAGACTGAACCGCGTACCGCTTCCATGCGAGTCGATGGCAACGATTCTCTGATTGTTCTCGGTCCCAACCTTGTACACGACGGCGTGCGGGCCGGGCTCATCGGCATCGCACGTTAACCCATCGGTATCCGCACTTGGTTCCCTAGTTCTCTTTCGATCGCTCGCATCGCTGCACTCGAGTACATCCCCGTACTTCGATAAAGCCTTGTGGTAGAAGGCCGCTACGCTTTCAGGCTCATCGGAGCTCTCCATTTTCAATGCCACGACGTTCAATCCAAACAATGGAGTTGAAATTCCGATATCGGCGCCGCTGGAATCCTCGCCGTGATCCTTATAAAGCTTCGAGCCAGGATATGCCGGAAGACCCACGGCACGTGCGGTGGTCTTGTCAGTAACTTTGAGGCTTAGCTCGCGCCCGCCCGGGCCCTCGCTTGCACCGCAGGCGGCCGCGCTGAGCGATAGGACCGCAACAAAGAGACGGATGCCGGCAATGTGCACCTTCATAGAATGACCTCCATCGGACGCCCTAGGGATAAGATGGTTGACGGTTGACAGCCAGATTAAGATTAAGACAGCAATCTTGCTGTCAACCGTCAACTGTCAACATGCCGCTTAACTAAGCGGCACTGGAGGTAACACCGATCCCTCTGTCGGAGTTACAGCTTTTTCATCCGCTGGAGTTTTCGAGCTTAAGGGGAGAGCTCAGGCGAGCCGCTCGCTTGGTTCGGACGGCAGCAAACCTGCCACGAAGTCCGAGAAGGTCTGTACTTCAGATGTACGTGGGGCTGCGTACTTCATCCACACGGCGCAGCGTGGCGCGTTCCATTCGAGGAATAGCGGCCGCAGTAGTCCCGCGGCGATTTGCGATTCAACGGCCAGCTCCGGTACGAGAATGAATCCGCCGCCGCGTACCGCGGCTGCCACGGCGCATTGCATGTCGCTGAACACGAACGGCGCTTCAGGCAGGACCGTGATCGCCTCGGAACCTTGACGGAACGACCAGGCGCGTGGATTCGAGTCCTCATCGAGCACACCAATGCAATGCGCGGGATCCAACTCGTGCGGGCCGCGCGGCGTACCGTGCACAGCCAGAAACTCGTCTGATGCACAAAGCACCTTGGACATCACCGCGAGGCGGCGCGCGGACCACTGCCGCTCGAGATCGAGCGGCCGAATGCATATCGCCGCGTCCCATCGCTCGGGTGGGAGTGGCCCGTCTGCAATCAGCAATTGCACCCGCATGTCTCGATGCTGTTCGAGAAAGCGAGGCAAAGCGGGCGCTATCAACGTGTGGGCGATGATCGCAGGCACGGCGATACGCAGATGCGGCTCGCTGCGATGTCGCAGGTGCGCGCTCTGCGATGTGTCCGCGTCGAGGGC
>JAICPY010000148.1 GCA_025929585.1 Steroidobacter sp. | reverse complement strand
CGCTCGCGAGCCTGCGGCAACTGCTTCCAGTTTGAAATCCAATCGACTCATTCAACTCTCTTGGGAAGCAGCCTTCCGGAACCGTCTCCAGGACTGCGCGAAGACTAAAGCGCCTCCAGCCGGTACTTTCGAGGCAGTCTAGCAGTCGGAACCCGGCGAAATCGCTGTGAATCGCGGGGCTGTGCTCCGTGCTAGCCGAATAGGCCGCATAAACGAACGATCATCGGTACCGGGTCGGTACCGGGACCGAGTGTGTCATCACATCTTGGAGGGGTCGAGTGGCGGCATCTGCCAATCGAAGCGTCCGAGCACGCGTCAGTGTGACTCCCCGCACAGAGCACCTGTGTCATGTGTCTCGAATCTGGCAGTACCGTTTGCAAGATCAGAGCCGCTCTTCAATCATTCAATTTTCAAAGGAAAGACGTTGCCGAGCCGCCGGAGAGCGGGGAAGGGTAACGACTCACTGGAATCAAGCAGGTCCTGTTTGGTTCTTGCTCAATGATCAGTAATGACGAAGTGATATGCATCAGTACACGGCTTCCATAAGATTTATATTCAAAGAGTACACCTGCTGCTTCCTTCTGCTCCTCGCCCTCGGCGGATGTGGTGGCTCTAGCTCCTCGAGCGCTCCGCCACCTGGAGCCGCAGCCGGCACCATCGTCGTGACCCGCACTGGCTCACCCACGATAACTACGGTTACTGGTGGGTCTCAAAGCGTGGCAATCACCTTCAACGCGCAAGACACCAATAGTATTGATCAGCTCAGCGTCTCTGATGGACTCGCGAGCTTGCCCGCAGGTTGGCAAGGCCCTGCAACGTTCAGCTGCGAATCGATCGGCACCGGTAGCGGTTGCGTGCTGAATCTGACGTATGCCCCGAGTGCTGTGGGCGATGGCACGCTCGCCCTAAGTTACACCTATCGCGATGCCAGTATCGATGCGACAGGCTCGATCAGCATTCCGTACGAGGCCACGACCAATAACAATGCGGTCGCGGCAGTCACGCCCGCTGGACAGATCATTGCGGTGGTATCCGAATCCCCTCAAGTGGTCGACGTGACTTTCACCAGTGATGATGGCAATCCAATTTCGGATGTCGTGCTTACAAGCTCCCTTGAAGATCTGCCCGTAGAATGGAGCAGCAGTGCGACTAGCTTCACTTGCACGCAGGCATCCACTGGGAATGGCTGTCAGCTGCAACTGAGCTATGGTCCTTCGACAGTCGGATCTGGCACGCTGGAGCTCGCGTACAGTTATCTCGACAACGCAGGCGATGCGAGAACGGGAACGCTGGCTGTTGCATATGCCGCGACGGCTGACAACAGCGTCATAGCGACGGCCGCGCCGAGCGGTCCGATCGCCGTTGCCTTGGGCGCAAAACAAGCAGTTGCCGTGACTTTCACGACCAACGACGGGAATCTCGCGAGCCAGGTTAACGTCACCAACTTGAATTCGATGCCTGACGGATGGAGCAGCGCGAGCGATGATTTTCGATGTGACTCTGTCAGCACAGGCAATGGCTGTCAGCTGCAATTGGAATTCGAGCCCAACCAAGCCGGTAGCGGTGTGCTATCGCTGCAGTACGCCTTCATGGATAACGCAGGCAGTATGGACAATGGCACGTTCAACTTGGCGTTCATTGCCACGAGTCACAACAGCGTCGTCGCGACGACTTCACCGACCGGGCAGATTGCAACGACAGTAGGCGGCTCGCAACACGTGACTGTGACATTCACCACTGACGATGCGAACTCGGCCACGCAGTTTGCGATCACCGATGACTTGCAGGCACTGCCCGCAGGTTGGAGCGCGGTTGCTAGCAGCTTGAGCTGCCCGACTGTGAGCTCAACGGCTGCGTGTCAACTGGAGCTGGACTACGAGCCCAGTGCGATCGGAAGCGGAACGTTGAGCTTGGGCTACAGCTACCTCAACAACTCGGGCACCGCGCAGACCGGCACACTGAACGTCCCGTACGTTGCTACGGCAAACAACAACGCGGTGGCAACGCTCGCGCCCTCCGGTCCGGTCGAGTCCTTGCTCGGCGACACGCAGGACGTCACGGTCACCTTCACCTCCGATGACGGCAATATAGTCACCAATCTGCAAGTCACCTCGGATCTCACGAGTTTGGAAGCGCCTTGGAGCACCGGCGACACTTCCTTCGAGTGCGCACAAGCCTCCAGCGGCGATGCCTGCCAGCTCTCGCTGACTTTTGCTCCGGCCGCTGAAGGCAGCGGAACCCTTGCGATCAATTACAGCTATGTGAATCACGCGGGTATCGCGCGTACCGGAACCGTGAGCATTCCTTATGCGGCTTATGGTCCCCAGCTATTCGTGCCGCAAACGACTTTAGTCGATCGGTGCAGAATTCTGCCCGACGGGTCCTTCACAGATTGCGCATCGAGCGCCACTGACTTGGCATTCCCAATTGGAATGGTGTTCGTCGACAACCGTGTCTACCTCGCCAATTTCAGTGCGAACAATCTGAGCCTCTGCAACGTCGAGGCGTCTGGCGCGTTTACGGGTTGCGTTACGACAGGACAAGACCTTCCGAATCCCCTAACCCTCGCGCACCATGATGGAGTGCTGTACACCGTGCGAGGTATCTCGCGAACCCTGATATATGCCTGCCCGATCGATGCAGATGGCTTGGTGAGCTTTGACTCTTGTATTGCAGTGTCAACGCCAACGTCAGGGACCGAAGCACTCGCAGTGGGTTATGGTGCGCTCTATCGCGCCGCCGCGTCATTCGGCGTTTTTCGCTGTCCCTTGCTGCCGGATGGGTCCTTCTCGGACGCGGCCTGTTCGAGTCAGGGCAGCGGCTATAATTCCGCTTCTGGCATAGTGTTCTCGAACGACCGTGCGTACGTAGCGGATGGAGGCGACGATAGTCTCACCGTGTGCGATGTGAATTCCCTCGACGGGTCGTTCTCAGGCTGTACGAAGCACACATTGGGTGTGGTCGATATGCGCCAGGTCGCGGTGCACAACGATACTGTCTATCTAACTTCCGGCGTCGGCGGAATTCCGGATTCAGCCCAGGTTTATTACTGCGCTCTCGATGCGATGGGTCGGCCCACGCTGGGTTGCTCGGCAGGAGACGGCACTTTCACGAATCCTGTACAGCTTCAGGTCCGTTGAGTCACCAGCCGCTTTCGGGCCAGCCTGAAAGTGTTGGTCTTCTCCGACTGACGCTAGAGCGGGTTGAACGTGCCCAGTTGCCGCTGTGGCTCGAAGAGCAGGCGACAAGGCCGATTGTCCCGGATACTCCACGCGGATCGGGGTGGTCCCATGCTCCATTGATGAGATCGAGCGTGCGGTGCGTTGGGGTCCGTGAAGTGGGCAATTGCGCCTTTAGTTGGGAATGGGGGGCGCGCGAACTCGGGCAGTAAAGATCGCCGCCACGGGGACCGCGAGCCATAGCCAGCCGAGGTACGCTGCCCCGCTTGTTAGCGCGCTTACCTCAGACATCGACGCCAGGTAATACACCGTGAGCGTGGCCAGTGGCACTCCAAGCAAGGAGCCCAGGACGTGGATTTGACGTTCCGGCTCCGCGGCGACGTGCGGAGCGCGAGCGGCGAGCATCCAGAGCAGAGCGAGAACAAGAACCAAGCGCTCGACGGCGATCCACTTCCCCGGAAGTAGCACAACCGCATATACGAGAATTGGTGGTAGCAGGAGCATCCGCAAATGAACTCGTGTCGGGAGCGCCCATTCGCCTCGGGCATACAGCAATGCGGCGACCACGCACGTCAATGCCGTGTCAACCTGGGCCGGCGCGGCCCAAAAGGTCGGCACATCAGAGTGTGCGGAGACGGCAAGCATCCCCGTGATAGCCGGGAGCAGCCACAAGCAGGCAATAAGTAGCACTGCACTTCCCGCCGTGAGCTGGCGCCTGCGAAACACGTCCACCGATGCGACGGCGGCGAACAGCAGGATCGCGACTAGCTGCAGTTCAACAGCGTTATCGACGATCCATTCAGCAGCCCCAAACCAGCGACCGCCGAATGCACTGATCGCGCCGGCAATTGGGAGCAGTGCGGAAGCGACGAGGATCATTGCGATCGCTGGTGTCCGGCCAGTTACCAAGAGAGTGCGTTTCTCGCTTACCGCAACGACGCTGAAAATGGCGACGCCAACCGCGATGGCGTGCAGCCACGACAATGGCGCGTCGAGGCGTGGATTCCACAGAGTCCCTGCCCCGATGAACTCCCCGCTCCCGCCGCAGTAGAACGTGACGACTACCACGAGCTTCAGCACGAGGATACCGGCGACGAACAGGCGGGATCGAGGTTTTCCTATCCACCGCCGTACACGGGGAAAAGGGCTTTGCAGCGACTCGGCAATAGAACCCACCGCTAAAATACCCGCCGCACACGCCGCTAGCGGAAGCAGAACCAAAGTGCTTGCAAGAAACAGAAGATCCACCTGACCGCCCGGGAAGCCGCTGACCACAATCAACAAGTAAGGCAGCATCAAGGCAAGAATCTGCAGAGGCAGGCCGATGTACTTAAGTTGCTTCAGCCGGAGAAGACCGAGAGACGTCGCGGTGACGCCCGTAGCGATCCACGCGCCACGATACGGCGTGATCGACAGCAGTTGCGCGAGGGCCAGAAAAGCCGCCGTAAGAACGCCGGCGCTCCACGCGATGCGAGACCATGAGGATGCGCGGCTTGCCGCAAGGCCCATCAGGGTAAAGGCCAAACCCCACGCAATCAGCACGAACGCAAGCGCCAACGGAGGCGCCGTGTTTCGGCCGCGAAGCATCTCGACACGAGTTTCTTGTATCTCGACAAGGAAAAAGGAAGTGCCGCTGCGAAGGATCTCGACACGGGGTCCATATATCTCGAAAGGAAAGAGCAAGGCCATGACGGCGAGTGCGACGAGGCTGGCGCGCATAACCCACCGTGCAGGTGTCGGCACTGCATACAACCGCAAGCGGCTCACCGGCCCAAGGAACCCGTGAATCCACTTTGCGGCCCTATGACGCAAATTGAACATCTACCACCAGCTGCAGACGGCTCGTTCTGGTTGCCATTCCGATAGCTGGTACGCGTGTTGCAGCAACAGCAGTTGCTTCGCGTTCTCAACCCTTCTGGAATCGGCGTCGGACATGAACTCGTAAACCGTAGCTTCCAAGCTGCGCATAGTCTTGAAACCATTTCGCCACAGATCGTGATGATTCGGGCGAGCACGACGCACGGCCTGATCTCGCGATATCAGGTCGTCGCGCGCTTCTTACCCCAAGCAACTGAGTGCGTTCCATTTCCGTTCCGTCCACTGAGCCACTGCGTAGTTCGACTTAGGTACAGCTCGCCCGGGCCGACTGGTGAAGAAACGTTGCTCCTACAACTATCTTCGGGTTCACTCGGGGCCTCCCTCCCATGTCGCGAAGCAACCGATGCTCCCGTTTCGGGTTGTAAGCTAACGTTTCCCTTCGCGCTTTCGGCCAGAAGCGGACATGGATCGCTTCTCACTAAGGACGAACGGCTGACCCTTCTCACTCTCTGAGGCAGTCTGGTGCCGCTCATGCCAGCGGGGATCTTGAGAAACGCTAGTTTTGCATGTCCGGAACCTCGAGTCCGCGATTGCAACCGATTCTCGGCTCACCTCGTCGAAAGGCATATTCGCAGGTGTGGGAGCGCTCGAATGGATCCTCTTCTTTACAAATTGTTGTGGGTGTTTGGATGGGTCATCGTCTTTCTGATCATCTGGATGATTAGAGGGGCGCGCAGGCAAAGACGTTTGGAGCTGCTTCATGCCGAGCGGATGGCGGCAATCGACAAGGGCATACCGCTCCCCGAACTTCCGGAAGACGACTATTACCGCGGTAGGTCACATGTGCACCACGCCCCAGTCAATCCGCGCTGGCCGCTGGGTGCGGGTGCGATTGTGTCGATGCTCGGCCTCGGCATCTGCTTGGCTCTCGGGATGTCGGGGGATTCATATCACAATCAGATCTGGCCGTTTGGCTTGATCGGTGTGTTTCTGGGTGCCGGGCTCATGTTGCATTACTTCCTCATGCGCACTTCCAGATGATTGGAAGCCCGATAGGTGAACGACGAATCGGCAGCGCTTACGTATGTACGCACCCGCGATCCGAAAGTGTTTCGTTTGCTCGTGGAGCGCTATCACCAGCGAGTTTTCCGATTGGTCGCCTCGCTCCTCGGTCCGCATGCCGATTTGGATGCCGAAGAAGTGACGCAAGAGGTCTTCATTCGCATGTGTGCTCGGCTCGAGACGTTCAGGGGCGAGTCCAAGTTTGGCACATGGCTTTTTCGCTTGGCTTTCAACCGCGCGTTGGAGTATCGGCGCCACGCGCGGATCACAGTGCCGCACGTGTCTATGGAAGCGATCGAGCAACTCGCCTCCGACGAAAGCACGGCCCTCCTGGATGAGCAACGCAAAAGGCTTGTCGCCGGACTCCTGGAAGAGCTACCAGACCTGTATCGCACGATCATCAATCTGCGCTACTGGATGGATTACTCGATCGAGGAGATCGCCGAGATGCTCGATACACCTTCTGGCACGATCAAATCGTATCTATTCCGCGCCCGAGAGCAATTAAGAGCGCTCGCGCACGAACGGGGTGTGGAGTTTCCGGAGTGAATGAGATGCAGGATCCCTTAGAAACGATTGTGGGTGAGGCATTGTCGACGTATCCGGTCCCCACGCCATCTTCGACGGCCATCTCAGACGTGCTCGCAGCCGGTTCGCGCTATGAGACGAGTCGGCGCCATAAAGTGCAATGGAAGAAGCGCGCACTTCTGATCTCTTACTGGGCCTGTGCGTCGATCGCCAGCCTTGTGATCTTGCTCTGCGTTCCGCTGCCGCACTGGAGACCTGGCGCGCTCACCACGTGGACCGCCTGGGCCATTCCAAGCGTCGGTGCGCTATGGCTCGGCCGAGCGTCGATGGTTCGTGCTCTGCGTGATTGGGGCACGCGCTACTTCGCAGGTAAGTTAACTTTGTGAGGACACGATGATGTCTATAGGCATGAAGATATTTGCAGTGCTTCTTATGCTAAGCACGATGCTCCTCGTCGATGACAGGCTCAATGCGGCGAGCGCCGAGGCGGCGAGCGTTCGTGCGATTCCACAGCGCATCGTCGATGCTTGGAATCGTGGCGACGGACCGGCGCTCGCGGCCGTCTATGCGGTCGATGGCGTGCTCGTCGCCGGGCATGGTGTGGTCAAGCAGGGCAGGGATGAGATCAGCGCCTATCACGCGGAACAGTTCGCGGACCAACTCAGAGGGACAAGGCTGATCGTTGATGTTACTGACGTGCGATTCCTGAACGCCGACACTGCCATCATCAGAACGCAAGGCGGAATCTTGTGGCCGGGCGAGGTCGACTTGGCGCCGAGAAGCAAAGGCATTCAGTCATTCGTCGTGATCAAGTTAGATGAAGCCTGGCGCGTAGTGCTCTTCCAGAATACGCGAATCGCTACGATGCCATCGGGCTGAGACCTTCGCATGGTGCCGGACGTGCCGACTGTGAAGCGTGCCCGGAAACGGCCAGTTCTCGCTCGTTAGTATCGGAGGACGCAATGGAGATCAGTGATGGGGAACCCCCGACTCTGGAATGTCCTCGGTCTAGTCGTGCTCCTCCTCGCTGTAGGACTTTATGCTGGGGGCGCCAACCTCGCGCGGGAGCGGACCGCGACACTTCGGGTCCTCAAGCACTTCGACGAATGGTGCGGCCCTTTTGTGCAGAGAGCCATATTCTCCTCATACTTCGGTCGCCCGAACACGAGCCAAGACATTGAGCACGCACACAAGCTGACAGCGGAGTGTCAGCAGGCCGTGCTCCTTTGGATGCGAGATGACGGTCTCAGCAACAATGCAAGAGAGGCGTTACTGAAGCGAGCTATTTCCGTTTTCGATTCTGAGTTGGCGCGGCGCGTTGAGAACAATCAAGTATTGCCGACCAAATTGTCCGACGCCGGGTATCGCTATCCTGCGCAGGGCAATCCGTTTGGATCGATTTCGCTCGCCCTGCTCATCGCAGCAATGGGCGCCTTCGGACACGCCGCTGGTTGCCGTCACGGACAACGGGCACGAGCGCAAAGCCGGATGTCGAATGAGCCAAAAGAATCTGAGGAAGTTCGCACGATAAATCTCGACATCTTTGAGGACGAGAAGAATGTGCGCTATGCGCGAAGTGTAGAGGACGTCGAGGACGCTGAGGATTTCGCAGACGAGGACGACTACGAGGACGAGCAGCCCGATGAGCACTTGTTGGAACGCGACAGACGACTCGAGTCAGTAGAGCGCGAGCTGCACCGGCTGGGATTGCAACAAGCGCAACGCGAGAAGAAGGTGGAGCGGGAACGCCTCGATGCGCAACGTAGAGAGGAACGGGCGCGGCGCGAACAAGCAGGGCTAATGGAGAGAGACCGGAATCGTCGTGAGGCTGACGAGAGGCTGCAGCGGCAGAAGGACCGCGAAAGGGAAGAGCGCGAGCAAGCGGCTCGAAAGCGGGCGGATGAGAATCTGAGAAGGGAACAGGAGCGCAAGGATCGAGAGAAGGAGCGGCGTGAGAAGGCCGACTATGAGCGTCGCGAGCGCGAAGTAGAAATTGTCTACAACTTGAAAGCCGGTGGGTTCGAAGTGGTGCCCGGCGGCTCCGCCTTCGGTGCACAGATGACGGCGGAGAATAGGCTGCGGAACAGTCAGAACGTCCGCAGCTATGTGATTAGGAACAAAAACGGCAAAGTAATCGGCTCCGGCTAGCTATCCAATAAAGGTGCTTCCGATCATCTCATTTACCAATTTTGTTCATCAGCTGCGTTTTGGCAGCTACCGAACTAAGTTTGAAATTGTATGGATACGTCTTCAGCTGTGTTGGTGTCGATTGAAGACGTTCTTGTACTCGTGAAGCGCGAAGCAAATGGAATCAGCGAGGACCCTGACGCGCGGTCGCGCACGCTTACTGTTTGCAGAGTACGCACGCGCACCCGAGGAGAGCACACCATTGGCCGGTTAGCGCGCTATAGCTCAACAGGCTGCGGCTTCTCGCTCTTCGCAGGTATAGGTAACGACGCTTGCCCGAATGCATAGCGCCATCCCTGCTGCGTACGCACGTACGTATCGGTGAACCACAATCGAATGTCTAGCGGTGTGCCGTTCTGGTATTTGCCCTTTACCCATAACAGCGCGGTGACCACGGCTGTGTCCGGCCCATAGAGGCGCACCGTCTGCGTGCCCGGCTCCTCGACCTGCTTCTCGTACACGATCGTCTTCCGGCGCGCGGCTTCGAGCAGATCGTGCCGCGTCAAGACAGTTCCGTCGCCGAGCACCACGACCATGTCATCGTGCAGGATGGCTGCCATCCCGGCAGCATCGTTGCGCTCCACGGCCGCCTGATACTCGGTGTCGAGCCTTGCGATCGTGCTGCGATCTTCTTCGACACCAGCCAGCGCTGCGCTCGTCACGGCCAGCACCGCAGTCGCAGATGCGATGTGCTTCAACCACATGATTGCGCTCCTCTTGCGAGAAAGCGTGAATCTAAACCGGCGCGCACAGGCGGCGCTTACGGTTTCTTGCTAGTTTCGCGCCGTTGATGCGCGACGGCGCTACCCCATAGCGGGCGGTGAAGCGATGATGGAAATGACTCAGGCTGTTGAAGCCGCAAGCGAAGCAGGTTTCGGTCACGCTGCGGCCTTCCTGCAACATCGATTGCGCCGCGCGCAGCCGCGCGTCATCCAGATAGCGATGCGGCGAT
>JAICPY010000182.1 GCA_025929585.1 Steroidobacter sp. | reverse complement strand
TTGCCGGATCTCGCCTGATCGCACTGGGGAACCGCATCATTCGACTCATGGCGCCGACATTCTCATGCGATAAGCTGCCGTTGATTCGGAGTGCGCATTCTCGCGCCATCGAGGTAAAGCACCTTCCTGACTATCCCCTATCCGCCATCCGCTATCCGCTATCCGCTTCCTCAAGCAATCACGGCTCTGGACACCCACTGAATTTCCAGCCATAGCCTAACAGGACGACGCGCGCAGACAAACGCTCTTAGACGGACGGCAACGGCCCCGGGACCGACTCCCGATCGCGTGAGATAGCGGGTTGGTTACCCTGTCTATCCGCCATCCGCTATCCGCCATCCGCTTCTTCAAGTATCTTCGCCCGCTACCAGACGGAGGATTTGCCGATGCGCTTTGCGACTTTCATCGCCGCTGCGGTCACTGCGGTTGTATCCACTAGCGCTGGGAGCGCCGAGCCAGAACCAATCATCGTTCTCAAAGCTGCCCACCTATTCGACGGCGAGTCAGGTCGCCTGACGAACGGCGGCGTCATCGTCGTGCAGGGCGAGAAAATCCTTTCGGTGGGCAATGCGCAGTCCGCCCCTGCGAACGCACGTGTGATCGATCTCGGCGATGCGACGTTGTTGCCGGGCTTCATCGATGCGCACGTTCACCTCACGAGCGAGCTGCAGGACGATTATTACCGCGGCTTCCACTCGGAGATCTATCGCTTTCCGGTGGAACAGTCGTTCTACGCAGCGATGTACGCAAAGCGCACGCTCGACGCCGGTTTCACGACAGTGCGCAATGTGGGCGCCAGCGATTTCGTCGACATCGGCTTGCGCAATGCAATCAGGGACGGCATTGCAACAGGGCCACGCATTCTCGCCGCTGCACACTCGGTCGGATCCACTGGCGGTCACTGCGATCAAGGACCGTTTCCGCCGAACACGATTGCGCCACTCGGCCCGATGGACGGCGTCTGCAACGGTGCGGACGAATGCCGGGAAGCGGTTCGCTATCAGATGAAGTGGGGTGCCGATGTCATCAAGATCTGTGCATCGGGCGGCGTCTTGTCGGAAGCTGATCCGGTCGATGTACCGCAGCTAACGCCCGAGGAGTTGAACGCCATCATTTCAGAAGCGCACGCGTGGAAGAAGAAAGTAGCCGCGCATAGCCATGGCGATGTCGCGGCGCGCATGGCGGTAGAAGCCGGTATCGATTCCATCGAACATGCCACTTTTCTGACCGACGAGACGCTGAAGCTGATGAAGAGCAAGGGCACATACCTCGTGCCGACGCGTCTTGCTGTGTACTGGGTCAACGAGAAGGCACCTGGATTTCCGCCCGCGATCGCGGAGAAGTCGCGCGCCGCCTGGAGCGGACATGAAAAGATGATGAAGTCGGCGCTCGCGATCGGCGTGCCGCTCGCATTCGGCACCGATTCCGGCGTCTCATCACATGGATTGAACGGCAAAGAATTCGCGCTACTGGTTCAACTCGGCATGTCCCCCTCAGCGGCGCTCATGACAAGTTATCAAGGCGCAGCGAAGTTGCTCGGTCTTGAATCTGAAGTCGGCTCACTCAAAGCGGGCAAGTTCGCCGACATCGTCGCTGTCAAAGGTAACGTGCTCGAAGATATTGCATCGACGGAGAAGCCGGTGTTTGTGATGCGTTCCGGAAAGATCGCAGTTGGGGACTGAGGCTCGCGGATCCATCAGCTGCCGGGACGATTGAAGTAGAGTCGCACGTTGAACTCCGGCGCGAGCGTCCTCGTGAGTTCGCCTGCAGCGAGTCGTTGGGCATGCCTCTTGACTAGTCGAGGCGTTCGGATACAACGGCTCCGACCTGCTTGCGAAACGCCCACCGAGCGAGCAGCCATACATTGGGCCCACTACATGCCCAAAAGAGCCACATCAAGACGGCGTCTTCGTGCTGACCGAACGCGTTGGCGAAGCCTGAGCCTGCGTGAACGGCAGCGGGAACCAAGCTCCAGGGCAATCCGACGGCAAAGGCAGCGATCAGCGCAAGAAAGCCCGTGTATCCGTGTCCAGTTGGCGGATCCACCAATGCGAGAGCGGCTGTGGCGATCACAAGCGGTACGTACAAAAAGAACAACACGCGGGCGACGGTTCGCATATGAGCTCGCACCTAATCCAACGTCGCCCTTGCGTAGGCGAGGGCCCATCTAAGCTTTCAAGACGCAGAGAAAGATAGATCCTAGCCGACCTCGCTCAATGTCGTCGTTCAGTCTGAGCCCGTCTTCGGGCGATCGGCTGCAACAGCTTGCGTATGAGATCGTTTAGCCACAAGGAACCGAGTTATTGCCGAAGAATCTTCTCCATCGTCTTTCCTTTTGCGAGCTCATCGATCAGCTTGTCTAGATAGCGTATCTTTTGCATCAAAGGATCTTCGATTTCTTCTACCCGAACACCGCATACTACGCCCTTGATACGCGAGCTATTCGGATGGATAGCCGGCGCTTGAGCAAAGAAGGTTTCAAGATCGTTTTCCTGTTCGAGTTGCTGCTGTAGTCCCGCTTCGTCATAACCCGTCAGCCAGCAGATGATTCGGTCCACTTCCTCTTTCGTCCGATTTTTGCGTTCCGCCTTTTGAACATACAGCGGATAAACCCGCGCAAATGCTATCGCGAAGATGCGATGCTTGGGCATCATCATTCCTCCTGTGTGTCCGGCCCGATCCGCACACGCGCTTCAGCGCGCTAACGCCGCGTTCAAAAAAGTAGGTCAGTGGACACCCACTGAATTTCCGCCATAGCCTAACAGGACGAAGCGCGCAGACAAATGCTCCTAGACAAATGGTAGCCATTAGGGATCGATTCACCGATCGTGAGGATCAGACCAAAGAGTCTGCAAGCAACTTGTCTTCGGCGTGTGCGCCTTCGCCGCCGCCCTGAATGAAAAGAGCGCAGGTGTTCATTTCCGCCCAACCGCACAGATGGATAGATTGTGAACGCGAAAGCTCCCATCGACCGCCGCATAACGACGGAACTCTTGGGCCAGTAAGTGTTGATACTCCTTCTGCCGCATGCGTGGCTGATCGGAAAGTAAAGCGGCGACTACCGGGGAAACATCCACGAGATATTGAGTGAAGGCTTCGGCGGATGCCAACTCCAGGGTGACAGTCAACCTTTCAACGCGCACGTCGGCAAACCCGGCGCGAATCATCACGCTTTCCAACGCGTCTTCCGGTACTTCAGGGGGCGGCTCCGGTCGGGGCGGCGCTGAATGAAACATCTCTTGGGCAATCGTGATGGCGATGTTGGTTAGGGGAAGTCTTGACGCTTCATCCCAGACCGAAGTGGCAAACGAGCCATTGGGCGCCAACATTCGCTTTATCTTGACCAGCAAACTCGAATAGTTTGGTAGCGACGTTATTCCCCAGCGACAAAGAACGGCATCAAAGCTGTGGTCGGGGAAATCCAGACGTTCCGCATCGGCTTCGAGAAACTCGAGGTTCGTCAGCCCCGCTGCACTTGCTCTGGTCCGAGCGATGTCGAGCATCTGCTTTGAGATGTCGGTGGCGACAACCCGCCCCGCAGATCCGATACGGATTGCAGCTGACAACGCAGGTTCGCCGATGCCCGTCGCGATGTCCAACACGCGCTTGCCAGGTGCGACTTCCGCCAGGTCGACCAAGCGATCATTGACGTGTTGCGCGCCGTCTTCGATGGTACGCCACCACTTTTCCCAACCCGCGGCGACGCGATCCCACTGTTGGCGTTGTCGGTCCTTGTAATGCTCTGGGTCTGTAGGCCCAGTATTCATGGTTTGCATCGCATCTGTATATGCATGCTAACGAATAGCGTCAGGCGCGCGCTCGGTTCACTTTCGGTTCCGCTCATGATCTCCAACCTACTCGGCGCAGCCACGCTTGATACTCGCGCTCAAAGCGCTCCGGGTCAGCAGGCTTCGTAGATGGCTGCTCTCGAGCAAGCCTCTTGCTGAGAGGCTCCAGACCGACGTCACTACGACGTTCGTCCACGTGCTCTGGATCCTCGAGCAGATATGGACGTAGTGTGCCCTCACTGTCTGGTTCGAGCTGGGTTCCGTAGATTTGCGGTTTACCCTCAAACATCCTTATCCGGTCTTCGAGCATCGCCGCTTGCCAGAGCGGCACCTCGCCAGCGTGTCCCGCGCCCTGAAGCAGCCGAAGGCATAGCCGTTGAAATGGTGGGTCTCCTATAGCATGTTGCACAATCAGCCAAGCTGACTCAGCACCGTCATCTCCGACTAATGCAGGCGTCGGCCAGCCATATTCCGCGAGTATCTCTTTGAGGCGCGACGCGTTCCGGACGTGGATGGCTTCCATCTCTGGATGGTAGCCATTGTTCAGGACACCGCGCCTGATCAAACTGTCCCGAACCTCGAGATCCAGGGCGGCCATCTCCACGAGCTCACAGCGCAGTTCTTCGCTCTGGCACGACATCACAGTTCTCAGCCGCCGCTGCTTCTCCACGCCGAACGCCAATAATGAGCCGCACAGCGCGATGAGGTAATAGGAAAGCGCCGGCGTTTCACCGCGTCGGCCCCATTGTTTTGTTGGGCACGCGAGCACGGAACTGGGCATACAGCTTAGCCGGCGGGAATTCAAAGTACTTTAACAGCGCGGGACACAGCCAACCCTCCATGCCAAGAAGTGGGCTGCGATACCAGTTACCACTCATATCTGCTCGAACCCAAACCAATTCCAACTGATAGCCAGGGAACGCGCTTCCAGAGAAGAGCAACGTAAAGCCTTCTCTTGCGTCCGGTATGTCCGCGACCATGCGGTCAATGATCGTGTCCGCACCCGAGATGAAAGGCTCCTCGCGCAGACCTACTGCGGCATCGTCGAATACCCAGGTTCCCTCTTTCATGTAGGGATGGATTGCGACTATGGAATTCATACGTTCCTCACCGCTCGACGCTATCCATCAGCCGCGTGCGTCTTCGCGTCGGCTCGAAACATTTGTTAGCGATCTTGCACACGCGGCTGCCAGTACCCTGGTCTGCGTCTGCGGTGCGCCACTGCAACGACACGAATGGCGTCACCATCGCGACGGAAAATGAGTGCGTATGGAAACCGGCGAAGTGGAATTCGACGGTGAATGGAATCGAGCTTCTCACCGAGCGATGGCAACTCGATGAGCACAGCAGCGAGTCGTTCGACTTCGATAAGGAAGTCATATCCTAGCCTCGAAAGGTGCCCTTCATATTCTTTCGCAGCTTCCAACAGTTCCTGTTCGGCAGCGGGAAAGAACTCGAGCTTCATTGCTTGAGACGCGAGCGAACGCGCTCGAACACTTCCTCGGCCGGAATGGACTTCACCAGGCCGGCGTCAAAATCCGCACTACGCCGTTGCACCTCGTCCAGCCATGCACGCTCGGCATCGGGATCAGCAGGACCGTCCAGTTCCTCCAGCAGCGCTCTCAACAACAGTTCCTGCTCCGGACGCGCCAAGTTTCGGATTTCCTTCTCTATTTCAGATAATGCTCTTGCCATAACGCATCACCACTCCGGGTTGTAATGCCCAGTGTATCTCCGCTTCTTCATGATCGCTAACGTTGCCGTTAACGCGGAGCGCGCGTCTTCGCGCGTGATCGAATTGAACGGCTTGTTCGGCAACTTCTCACAGCAGTTTCAGCTCGCGAGCCGGGCTTTGTACGCCTGTTATGTACTCGAGCGTCGAACGCAGGCCATCTTTCAAGCCGCGGTAATGTACCAAGGCAAGTGCCTGCTCGAAGGAGCACCAGCGGTACTCAGAATGCTCTTCCGGATTCAGCCGGACATCGTCTGCACCTACTTCGGCAGCGTAGACACCAATCAGCTGCATGCAACAGAAGCGCCGATTGTAGATCGCATAGGTGTGTTCGGCCGCCCAGATCGATGATGGGACCAATCCGAAGCCCGCGAGGAGTCGGGCAATAGCCGACGTCACGTTCTCGCCGTCTTCGATAGCATTGCTAGGTATCTGCCAGAAGCGCCCACCATTGAAGTATCGATCTGCTTTTTGCTGGGACGTGTACAGCAGCAGATATTCAATTCTGCAGTCGGTCTTACGAAAGACCCACGCATCAAATACATTCGCAAAGAGCTTCATTGCGCTACCTTCATGGCGAACGCCGCCGTTAACTCGGAGCGCGCGTTTTCGCGCGCGATCGGGTTGAACGGCTTGTTAGAGCCAGCTTTTCGAGAAACCGGCCAAGGTGGGGATCGCTCCGGGAAACAGGTGCCTCACTGAAACGGAACCACCGCACGGAATGGAATTCCTCTGCATCATATTCGAGCGTAACGCTCCGGTCGGCATTGATTACGTACCAGAGCGAAACATCCGTGTGCCCACGCGTCATACCGACGGTTTCAGAAATCGTGAGCATCAGCGGTGCGTCCTGAGTATCGCTGAGGTCGAGCCCCAATTCCTCTCGCAACTCGCGAGCCACTGTGGCTCTCGGATGCTCACCGGGCTCGACGTGCCCACCGCTCGGTAGCCACAACCGCGCATTCCTATGATCGACAAGCAGCACATGCTCGTCATCCACCAGCACAAAGTACGACACCAGATGCTTCGGCGGGGTGGCCGGTTTCTGAGTTCGGCACAATTCCACTCCCGAATCGATCCACGCCAGAGCATCTGCGCGGTGCGCGCGCTCAAGTGCGTCGAACGGCTCTATGGACGCAACCTCTTCTCGTATTGCTCTACGCATTTAGTTGGCTCTAACGCCGCGCATAAGCCGCGAGCAACGTCGCTTCGCCGTTGCGAGTCGGGCACGCGCAGCGTGCGAACTTGATGCGCTTGCCAGGTAAGCTCGCGCCGAGAGTTGATCCATGCATTCCAGATCTCCTTCGCTGCTTCAGAGTACTTCGGATTAGATATCGGGCCAGCTGTATCGCTATCGAACCGCCGTACGAACTCCTCATGCACGATCGATAAGACATCCTTCTCTGATCTAGCATGATGCAGGCGCGGCAGAATCGTGTTCACTTCTGACGAGTACTCGTCTGGGTTATCTCCGAAGTTGAGACCGAGAGGATCTGTGTGATAGAGAATCTCCTCTAATCGCGAGTAGAGGCCCTTGTACTCTTCCACCAACTC
>JAICPY010000147.1 GCA_025929585.1 Steroidobacter sp. | reverse complement strand
TGACGGGTGACGGCAATAGTTTGTTCTCTCTTTTCTGGCCGTCAACGGTCAACTGTCAACCGTCAACTATCCTTCCGATACCAACCTTCTGTGATCCCCTTCACGTTGTCCTATCAACGCTCATAGTGATCCCCCTCACGAAACTCAGCTTTGGCCCTACAGGGGAATTCAAGAAGGCCGATATTTTGGTCACACGGCGTGTAGAGCCGACAGTTTCTGTTAATCGTCATTCTTGGAGACAGGTACATGTACAGCAGACAACAACGCGGCTTCACGCTCATCGAGCTGGTCGTCGTTATCGTGATCCTCGGCATTCTCGCGGCATTCGCGGTTCCGCGGTTTATGGGAATGGAAGGTGAAGCACGCGCCGCTGCAGTTCGCAGCATGGGAGGCACTCTGATGTCCGCTGCATCAATGGCACATGCCAAGTGTCAGGCCCGCGGCTGCGGTGCAAACGGCAACGTGACGGTCGAAGGACAAACTGTGACGATGACCAACGGTTATCCGAACCAGGGTACGATCCAGCGCACATTGCAGAGCGTCGAAGGCTTCACCGCTACCAACAGTGGTACGAGCCGTCGCTTTGCGAAGGTCGGCGCTTCAACGGCGAACTGCTGGGTGCAGTACAACCCTCCGGCCGCTGCGAACGCCCCGCCAACACTCACTTACGGAATCGTGGATGCCGGGCTGACCAATCAGCAACCGGGCACCGCGGCCTTCAATGCAGTCTTAGCAGACAACTGCTAACTTGCCATCTTGCATCGATCGAAGGCGCCCGCACGGGCGCCTTCTCGTCTGAGGGCCTTGCTACATCGAGAGCTTTTGTGAGTAGCGTTCCGCACCATCTCGGTTGCCGTGCACTTGGGTTTACATTACTCGAGTTGGTCGCGGTGATGGTCATCGTCGGAATCTTGAGCGCAGCGGTGTTGCCGCGCCTGATGGACGATCCGGATTTCGAGCAGCGTGGCTACATTGACGAGATCGCAAGCTCACTGCGATACGCACAACGCATCGCGATCGCAAGCGGCTGCGACGTCTCCTTCGCGATCGACGCCGCGGGCTACAGTGCTTCGCAGCGCAGCTCACTGGATAACTGTAAGTCGAACAGCGGATCGTGGACAACGCAGGTACAGCGAGCTGACGGCTCTGCTTTGAGCGGCGCGCCGCCCACTAACGTGAGCCTCACTCCCTCGGCAACATTGGTCTTCAAGTCCGATGGTGCAATCGCGGATCCCTCTCCTGCCTTCATCGTCGGACCCTTCACGCTGAATGTAGATCAACACAGCGGCACGGTAACGGTGTCGCCATGAAGTGTTCCGAGTCGCGTGGCTTCACGCTCATCGAGTTAGTGATTGCGATCGTCATCATCTCGACGGTCGCGGTCACGCTGGTAGGTCTCTTGGCTTTCATCTCGAAAACCAGCGCAGAAGGCATGACACGGACGCAAAGCGCCGACATCGCGAATGCCTACTTGAACGAGATTCTGCGGCAGGAGTTCTCCGCGGGAGGCGACGATATCGATGACTACGATGGCGATATGGATAACGGCGTGCGCGATGGCTCGGGAAATCTCGTCGAGGGATTCGAGAACTATCGGGTTTCCATCTCCGTGAGAAGCCAGGCGTTCGGGCCTGGCACCGACAACGTGCCAGCCGCGAGAACGCGACTCGTCACCGTGACAGTCACTGATCCGTTGGGTGAAACGGTGCGCTTGAGCGGCATCAAGACGAGACGACCATGATCTCCCGTGGCGCGCTAAACCATCGCTCCAGTGGCTTCACACTCATCGAGGTCGTCGTCGCGCTGGTTATCTCGGCGATCTTGGCCGGTTTCGTCGCGATGATGGTAGGGGTGCCCGTCGATGCCTATATGGATCAATCGGAACGAGCGCAGTTGACGCAGTCCGCTGCAACGATCTCGCGCTCGCTCGCCCAGGATCTTCGTAACGTATTGCCAAACAGCGTTCGGATCAGGAACGTAGGCGATCGCTCCATCATCGAGATGCTACAAGTGGACGCAATGTCTTTCTATGTTCCTGCAGGAGCGTATGAGGCTGCAGGTCAACCGGCAAACCTCGATCACGAGTTCGCTTCAACGCCCGGCGACAGGTTTCGCTTGTATGGTCGCGTGAATATCGAGCCGCCTTTGTATCTGGTTACTGGACATTCAGGCGCCTCGGGTGCATCAGCTTACGAGATGCAGAACGTCATCGCCGCCGGATTCAATTTAGTTGAGATTGCACCCGGCGAAGACGAGATAACACTTTCTTCGGGATTCGCCTTCACGAATGTCGATTCGTTGCGACGCATGTTTTGGGTGTCCAGACCGGTGACCTATATCTGCAACGCAGATGCTGGAACACTGCGCGTTTATCGCGATTACCCAATCACCTCGAACATGCCTACATCGGAAGCTTCCTCGCAGCTCTCGAGCTCAAGCGCAAGGAGTGCTTTGTTGGCGGACAATCTGGCCTCATGTAGCTTCACGTGCGGCGCCGGTGGAACATCCGGTGTATGTAATGAATGGCTCCGATTCGAAGCGGCGTTGATCCGAGAGACTTCCTCGGGCGATGAAACCGTGCGCGTTTTCGAGCAGATCGCTCTAAACGATTGAACATGAGCATTCGAAGTCCACACTTACGAAGGCAGGCGCAAGGCTCCGCGCTCGTAGCAGCTTTGTTTCTCGTGATCGTCGTTGGCGCACTTGGCGTATTCGCCGTCCGCTTGCAAACAAACCAGCAGCAGGGCGCAACGCTGCAGCTTCAGGAGTACCGCGCCGTGCAGGCGGCACACGCGGGATTGGAATACTGGTCCTATCAAGTTGCACACGCGGGAGCAGCTTGCGCCCCTTTTCCTGGCACTGCACTGGAGGCTTGGGATTTCAGCAGCTATTCCGGCTTCGCCGGTTTCCGAGTGAATACGACTTGCACACTCATAAACACGGGCGCGGATTCCCGTGTGTACGTCGTGACTGCGGAGGCTGTGTCCGGCGCCTTCGGCACACCGGACTTCGTACGTCGAAGTGCCACAAGGCACATGCAGGATTTGCCTCCCGTCTACGATTGAGGCTCGTGCGGAACTTCTAGGCTAGATAAAGGCGTCGCAGCGCGCCGATCTCATGCTCTCGCAACCGCAGCAGCGGAACTTCTCGCGAGCCAATGTGTTAAATTTGCTCTCCTCCCTCGATGACACGTAAACGGAGCAGCCGAAATGGCCTTCACTCTCAAGCCCTTGCCTTATGCGAAAGATTCTTTGGATCCGATGATGTCGGCGCGTACGCTGGAGCATCATCACGACAAGCATCATGCGGCGTACGTTACGAAGCTCAACGACTTCGTCAAGGGTACGAAATTCGAGAACGCAGATCTGGAAACAATCATTCGCGCGACCGCGAATGCGACCGGCACCGAGAAGAAAATCTTCAACAACGCCGCGCAGGTCTGGAATCACGATTTCTTCTGGGAATCCATCGCGCCCAACGGTGGCGGCACACCGCCCGAACCCGTATCGAAGCGTCTCGAAGCGACTTTCGGTTCGTTCGATAACTTCCGCGACAAGTTCGTCGAAGCTTCGGTCAATCAATTCGGCAGCGGTTGGGCTTGGTTGGTCGTAAAGAACGGCAAGCTCGAGATCACAACGACTCACGACGCCGACAACCCTCTCACGCACGGCGACAAGCCGCTTTGGACCTGCGATGTGTGGGAACACGCTTACTATCTCGACTATCAGCACGAACGTGCACGCTTCGTGAAGACGGTCGTCGAGAAACTGGCGAACTGGCAGTTCGTCGGCAAGCAGCTTGCGGATGCCGAAAGGTAGAGACCGGAGTCTGTAGTCCGCAGCCAGAATGGAATCTGGCTGCGCGAGGACACGCATCTCTGCGCATCGCGTACCCCCATCCTGTCCTTCTCCCTAAGGGAGAAGGGACGCATATGCCGTCGTTAGCAGTGCGTTTCGAGTCCGTCGAACGGGGCCGGCAGCGCTGCAGGCGTTGTCGATAGCACTGCCGTCCTGCGATTTCGAGCACAGAGCTAACCCAACGCTTCTCTTCTTACCAATCCGCTATCCGCTATCCCCTATCCCCTTCCCCTCTTCAAACGCTTCTCTTCTTACCTATCCGCCATCCGCTATCCGCTATCCCCTTCCCTTCTTCATAAGTATTTCTGTCGCTTAACTTTCCTCGCATTCCGTCGCGACAATGCTGTTCAGAAGCTAGCGGGGGATGGACATGCAACCTCATGAAGGTGAACGAAGCGAGGCGGCCATTTATTGGACGGCGGTTAGCTTGATCGTTTGCGAGGGACTGCCGATCGATAAGGCGGCCGAGAGGCTCGGCGTCGAGAGCGATCTGCTGCGCGATATCTTGCATCGCCGACAGATGCTGCGCCCCTACGACGCCCCGCCGCACGACCCCACTTCATCAGTGGTGGTTCCGTTCAGGAAGCACTGAAGATAAGGGCTGCGCCGCGGCTTGCGGCGTGGGCGGAGAGGCACCCGCCCGCTACGACTCCATATCGACTTCCACGCATCTAGGGGAAGCCGCTGAGGTCACCTCTCCTGAGGCACGCGGTTCGTCGCATGCCGGCCAATTGCGAACCATTCTCAATTACGAGTACAATCTGCCGCCTAAATCATCCGGTGCAGCAAGCCTAGCGCCGGCTTCCTTCATATAGAGCGGCACCCAATTCGATGGCCCAATGCATTCGCCTCGCTGCCTATTCACTGGTAGCGACCCTGCTGATTGCCGGCTGCACTCGTCGAGATGACGATGCGCGGCGTGCTGTCATCGAAACCTACGCGGATATCGTGCTCGCGACGTACGAAGATTCGATCGCTACCGCGCGCGTGCTCGACGACGCCGTCGACGCGCTGATCGAGAGTCCAAGCCAGGAGACATTGATTGCGGCGCGAGCTCAGTGGCGCGCGGCGCGTATTCCCTATGGTTATTCCGAAGCATTCCGATTTTATGGTGGTCCGATCGACGATGAAGACGGGCCGGAAGGTCGCGTGAACGGATGGCCATTGGATGAAAATCACATCGATAGCGTCAAAGCCGATGCCTACAACGCGGGGCCCGGTGCGAACATCGTCGGCAACTCGGACGCATTTCCAGCAATTACGCCTGAGCTGATCGCCGGACAAAACGAAGCCGGCGGCGAGAAGAACATTGCCAGCGGCTATCACGCGATCGAGTTCTTGCTTTGGGGCCAGGACTTCAACGATCCACCGGATTCTGCAGGACAACGAAGTCACACAGATTTCGTGTCTAGCGGTAGCGGGAACGACATCAACGCGCGGCGTGGACAGTATTTGAAGGCCGCGACGACGTTGCTGATTCAAGATTTGGAAAGCGTCGCCGAGCAATGGCGCAAACCCCAAGCTGGCCAGACGAACTATCGCAGCAATCTGATCAGCGGCGATGTGCCCACTGCATTGAAGCGAATGTTCACAGGTGCCGCGGCGCTTGCGGAAGTAGAGATGGCTGGCGAGCGCATGAACGTGCCGCTGTTATCCTCGGATCAAGAAGAGGAACAATCCTGCTTTAGCGACACGACTGCGGACGACTTGCGAGCGAACGCCGCTGGAATCGAGCACGTGTACTACGGCAAGTACACGCGCCTGGATGGATCGACGGTGAGCGGACCGAGTCTTGCCGATCTGGTCAAAGAAAAGGATCCGCGCGTTGCCGAAGAAATGGACGCCCGTATAGCGCGGGTGCGCGAAACGGTCGATGCGATTCAAGCGCCGTTTGATCGCGAGATCGTTACAGAAAACAAAGACGGCCAAGCGCGAGTGAAAGCTTCGATCGAAGCTCTGCGCGCCGAGGCTCTGTCAATGACTCGGGCTGCTCGTTCCATTCAGATTTTCCTTTCGGATTTGCAAGGTCTGGGCGATTGATCAGCCAGCCTCGAACGCGAGTGAATCTCGTCAGTGTGAACGCAGCCGTGCTCGGCGCGCTTGCGCTTTGCTTGACCGGCGGATGCACCCGCGATGCAGCCTCTTCCTCTTCCGAGACGCTGCTTGCGGCTCACTCAGGCGGTGCCACCACCGTAAGCTCGACAGACCGACATGCGTTTTCCCGACCCGCCGCAAACCTCGATGTCACGACCCGCGCGACGTTCTCGATCGGAAATGCGTTCTTCAACAGCCCTTGGATCGTAGCGCCCGCAAGCGCAGGTGCACGCGATGGCTTAGGACCGTTGTTCAACGCACGCAGCTGCGATGCATGCCATAACAACGATGGTCGCGGACGCCCGCCGGAACACGGCGAACGTCCTGTTTCGCTCGTCATTCAATTCGCGACCCCGACGCCCGGTACGAACAACGAGCCGGGTGCAGATCCCACTTATGGCGTGAACTTGAATCCTTTTTCGATCGGCGGTGTGCCTGCCGAAGGCACCGTGCGAATCGATCATCGAGAGATCCACGGTTCGTTTGCCGATGGCGAGCCCTATACGTTACTCGCGCCTGAATACGCGTTCGAGGAGCTTGCCTATGGCGCCATCGCCGACGGCACGGGATTTTCGCCCCGAGTTGCGCCATCGGTCTTTGGAATGGGATTGCTCGAAGCGATTCCAGAGTCTCAAATTCTGGAACGAAGCGATCCTGAAGATCGAGACGCGGATGGCATCTCGGGAAAACCGAACCGCGTATGGGATCATCGCAAGCAAAAAATGGTTCTAGGTCGTCTGGGATGGAAGGCGAATCAACCGGATATCGCGCACCAAACCGCCGCGGCGTTTTCAGCTGAGATCGGTATGTCGACGACGCTCAGGCCAGGTCAAAGCTGCACATCGGCACAGAACCAATGTCTCGCCGCTGCCGATGGCGGCGAACCCGAGATCAGCGATGAAATCTTCCAGAACATCGTGCGCTATCAAAGAACGCTAGGTGTGCCGGCCCGCCGAGACCTCGATGCTGCCAATGTGCGCCATGGAGCGAAGCTTTTCGAATCAGCACAGTGTGCAGCGTGTCACCGCTCGACTTTTGTCACTGGCGAAGTTCCCGATGAACCGGCGCTCAGCAATCAAACCATTCACCCATTCACCGACTTGCTATTGCATGACATGGGGGAGGCGCTGGCCGATAACCGTGTCGACTTCGATGCTGCACCGAACGAATGGCGCACGCCGCCGTTGTGGGGCCTCGGCCTTCAACAAGTGGTCAATGGCCACACGCGTTTGCTCCACGACGGTCGCGCTCGTGACATCCAAGAGGCGGTTCTATGGCACGGCGGCGAAGCCCAAGAATCACGCGATAGTTATCTTGCGATGACGAAGAAGGAACGCGAGGCATTGATGGCGTTTCTGCGGTCGCTGTAGACGACGTGATGAAGCGATGAGGTGATAAGGTGATGACGACAGAATTTCTCGGATTGGATGAAGCGTAGAAGGTCATTAGTCTTCACTCATCCCTTCATCACTATCACTTCCCCATGTCCTTCTCCCGTCGCGAACTGCTGAGCCTTTCGATTGGCGCCGCTCTGGGCGCCGCCTTGACCGGCTGCTCCTTTTCGTCAGAGCGCAGAGGTACGCTGCTTTCGGCATTCGAGAACGCACGAGGTGAGCAATTCGTCGGTGGTGTGTCGTTGGCGGATGCGAAAATATTCGGTGCACAAGTTCCTGTGCGCGCACATGGATGCGCAATCGATCCGCGTGATCGTGAGCGTGTACTGTTTTTCGCACGCCGTCCTGGCACGACGTGCTTCGCTTTCGATCTTCAAAGCTTTCGCGTACATACAGCGTTCGAGACACCCTCTGGTCGGCATCTATCTGGACACGGGGTTTTCTCCGCAGCGGGAGACCTCCTCTATACGCCGGAGCATGACTACGAGCACATGCGTGGCTTCATTGCTGTTCGAGATGCACACACGTTCAAAATTCTCGATCAGATCGACACCCGCGGAATAGATCCGCATGAAATCGCTTGGCTACCAGGCAAGCGACGTTTGTTGGTTGCGAATGGCGGCATCATGACGCATCCGCGATCGTTCAGGCGCAAGTTGAATATCGCGACGATGGATCCCTCGCTCTGCGTGATCGATGCAGCCTCGGGAAAATGTTTGGAGCAATGGCGATTGCCCGATCATCTGCTCAGTGTTCGGCACTTGTCCGTCGCGAATGATGGCAGTGCGGTCGTCGGACTTCAGTATGAAGGTGAACGCGCAAACGCCCCGTGCGTAGTTGCGAGCTATCAACCTGAACGAGGGTTGCACTTACTGACGTGTCCAGCAGAAGCGCGTGGGCAATTCGCAGGGTACGTTGCGAGCGTATGCGTGAGCGATAGCGAAGACTTGATCACCGCAAGTTGCCCCTACGGTGCGGGCATCGCATGTTGGTCGAAGAGCTCCGGAGAATTCCTTTCGTTCGTGTCTGCGCTCGAGGCGTACGGACTGTCGCGACTTGCCGACGGCGAGGTGCTTGCCTCGAGGCGTGACGGGTCCGCCTTTGCGATAGACAAAACTCGACTGAGGTCACAATTCGTGAAGCTCGAGGACGCAGAGCCCATTCGCTGGGACGATCATTGGGTCGCCGCCGGCTGAACCCGCATGCATAATCGGCGGAGCTTTCAAGGAGATCGAAGAGTGAGCCTTCCGCCGATATCACACCTCGCCCAGCGCGCTGAAATCTTCGCCGCCCTCGCATCGTTGATTTTCGTTCCGTGTGTTGCCTCAGCGGAGCTTCCCGACTGGGCTCCGAAGCCACCGCCGAGAGTTGCCGAAGAAGCATTCCGTGCGGAGGTGCTGGTATTGGGCGCAGCGCTCGATACGCGTTTGCGCATCGATGAAACGCTCACCGAGCAAGGCACCGAGATCTCCGCTGAGGATGACTTGGGACTGGACGATGCGAAGATCTTGGGTCAGGGCGAGCTCACGTTGCTGCCAGGGAAACATCATTTGATCAGGCTGAGCGGCATTGCAGTCCATCGTTCGGCCCAGAAGATCCTAGAGCTTGATGTCGATTTCGATGACGAAACCTACCTTGTCGGCGAACGTGTGGACAGCGAATTGAATCTGACCATGGTGGGCCTGACGTATGGATACCGATTTCTCGTCCGCGATCGAGGCGAGCTCACGGGAACGTTCGGAATCCAGATTGCCGAAGTCGAAGCTAACGCAGTGGTTCGAAGCCGCGTGATCCGCGATGCCGAGAACGGCGTCGCACCGATTCCGTTGGTGGGTTTGGAGGGACGCTTTGATTTCAGCAGCCGCTGGTCCATCGAGGCTCGATTTCAGTATTTGACCGCCGACATCGACGAAGTCGACGGCTCGATCCTCGATTCACGGGTGGCCCTTGCGTGGCGCAAGAACCCGCACCTGCTTTTCGGGCTCGGTTATCGCAGCTTCACCATCGAAGTGGATTCGCGCAACGAAGACACGCCCGGCTTCGTCGACATGAACATCGATGGACCATTGCTATTCATGCGCGCGAGCTTGTAAGAGCTAGCATGCGGCATGCGTGAGCACAGTACACCCGTCGAATAGCTGACCCGCGACGCGAGTGAACCGATTACGAGCCGCTATTGTGCTGCGGCTTCCTGCTCGCGTTGTTCCGCACCTTCCGGCACAGGCTCTTGCGGAACCGATTCGAGAATTACAACACCGGGTTGCTGCGGTGCTCGTGGCTCATCCACGCTGGGTGCTTGCTGCGCCTGCTCCGGCACCGGCATTTTGCTGTACGTATCGTTGATGTGATGGAAGACCCGCACGAAAGCATCGATTCCAGCAATGAGCAGCAGCACGGGAATCAGTGCGAGCAAGAACATCACCGCCCACTTCAAGGGTGCAGGCTTCGTCTTCGCTCGTTCCCGCTGTAAGTCCAGTGCTTC
>JAICPY010000168.1 GCA_025929585.1 Steroidobacter sp. | reverse complement strand
GTGGTGGGTTGCGGGTTGAGGGTTGCCGTTTGAGGGTTTCCGTTAAAAAACCCAACCCATTAAGTGCCCGACAACCCCCAAATGAAACCCGTCGACTCAAATGTTGACCGCATCAACGGTAAACATTCTCCCATCTCACCGCTACCCTCTCAGTCACTCTGCACAACAACTCGTACGCGAGCGTGTCTGCGAAAGGGGCGACGCGTTCGACGGGTAAGCCACGGCCCCAGAGCACGACTTCACTGCCGACCTGTGCATTCGGTAGATGGGTAATGTCGATCGAGATCATATCCATTGACACTCGGCCGGCGATCGACGCTTCTGATCCGTCGACGAGCACGGGGGCGCCGTTACGCATGGTGCGCGGGTAGCCATCTCCGTAACCGATTGCAGCGATGCCGATCCTCGCCTCATTCTCGGCCTGCCAATTACTGCCGTAGCCCACCGCTTCGTTTTTCTTCAAGGTGCGAACGGCAATGAGTGAGGTAATCAACCTCATTGCGGGCAACAGGCCTAGTTCGCGCGTGGACGCCTCACCCAGCGGCGAGATTCCGTAGAGCATCAGTCCGGGTCTCACCCATTCGACACGAGCATCGGGGCGGGAAATGATTCCAGCGGAATTCGCGATACTGCGTTCAAACGATAGCGAGTGCACTAGGGACTCAAATTGCCGAAGTTGCTTCTCAGTCGACGGTTCATCCGCGACATCGGCATTGGCGAAATGAGTCATCAATCTCAACGAGCGAACAGCAGCACAGCTCTGCAGCCGGCGCAAGGCAAGCGGAAAGTCTTCGCCACGAAAGCCCAGCCGATTCATGCCTGTGTCGATCTTCAACCAGACATCGAACTGAACACCGCTCGCTACCTGCTCGAGCATCGCGACTTGGTTGAATGAATGAACGACCATCTCGAGGTTGTGCAGCGCCGCCTGCCTGACTTCTTCGGGCGTAGCCACGCCTTCCAGTAGGACCACCTTCTGGATGACACCCGAGGATCTAAGCGAGAGCGCTTCATTCAAGCGCGCGACACCGAATCCGTCAGCGTCGGCAAGTGCCTTTGCCGTGCCAACCATGCCATGCCCATAGGCATCCGCTTTGATGACTGCAAGCACGCGTGAGTTCGGGGCGAGCTGGCGCACGATCCCGAGATTGTGACGCAACGCCGCCGCGTCGATCGTCGCGAGCGGAAAGCTCACTGGTAGGATCCATCCCCATACGCCGATTCGGGCGTGAAATTCTCGAATTTTGTGTACTTACCTAAGAAAGTCAGCGGCAGATCGCCAATCGGACCGTTGCGCTGTTTTGCAATGATGATATCGGCAACTCCCTTGCGTGGTGTATTCGAGTCGTACACCTCTTCGCGGTAAATCATCATGATTACGTCCGCATCTTGTTCGATAGCGCCGGACTCTCGCAGGTCGGACATGACCGGCCTCTTGTCGGTACGTTGCTCGACGCTTCTATTGAGCTGCGAAAGCGCGATCACCGGCACTGCCAGCTCTTTCGCAAGCGCTTTCAACGAACGGGATATCTCCGAGATTTCAGTCGCACGATTCTCTTTTGTCCCAGCGACCTGCATCAGCTGCAAGTAATCGAGCACGATCAAATCTAGGCCATGTTCGCGCTTCAAGCGCCGCGCGCGCGCACGTACCTCGGTTGGTGTCAGGGCACCGGTATCGTCGATATGGATCGGCGCCGTTTTCATCATATGGATCGCGGTGTTGATGCGCGACCATTCTTCGTCGCCGAAGTTACCGGTGCGCAAATGTCCCTGATCGACTCGACCGAGCGAGGAGATCATGCGAAACGCGAGTTGCTCGCGCGACATTTCCATACTGAAGATGCCGACCTTAGCTTTCGAGCTGCCGAACGCCGCGTTCTCCGCTATGTTCAAGGCAAACGTGGTCTTCCCCATGGATGGGCGACCGGCAACGACGATGAGGTCGCCGCGCTGCAAACCCGCGGTCATTTCATCGAGCTTGGAGAATCCTGTGCTGATACCGGTGATGCTTCCGCTGTTCTGGTGGAGCATGTCCAGCCGGTCGATGACCTTGCCGAGCTCCTCTTTAAGCGGCACGAAGCCCGATCCTGTCTTGTTGCGGCTCTCAGCGATCTCGAAGACGCGTCGCTCTGCTTCATCGACGATCTCGCCCGCCTCTCGGCCCGCCGGTTCGTAGGCGCTCGAAGCGATTTCACCGCCGACCTGTATCAAGCGACGCAGGGTCGAGCGTTCGCGAACGGCGTCAGCATACGCGCGAATATTGGCCGCGCTCGGGGTGTCTCTCACCAAACCGGCGAGATAAACCAACCCGCCGGTTTCATCTGCAATCCCTTTTCGTTCGACACGTTCGGAGAGCGTGACCGCATCGAATGGCTCGCCGCGGCTTGCCATATCGGCGATCGACTCGAACAATAGCTGATGATCGCGTCGATAGAAGTCTTCAGCGACCAAGCGATCTGCGATCGCGTCCCACGCGCGATTGTCGAGCATCAAGCCACCGAGTACCGCCTGCTCCGCTTCCACGGAGTGCGGCGGCACTCGTATTTCGTCGATGATGGCTTTGTCGCGGGCACGCCGCGACCCCACGATCGAAACCTTTGCTTCGGTTTCCGCCATGGGGATGAACTATCTTTTATTCTTCGGGAACGATGACGACCGGCAAGTCGATGGTAACGTCCGTGTGCAAATGCAGCTGCACGAAATGGTCGCCCGCTTGCCGAATCGGGCCCTGCGGCAAACGAACCTCAGAGCGTTCGATCTTGTGGCCAGCCTTGTTCAATGCCTCGGTGATGTCAGAGGTACCGATGGAGCCGAACAGCTTGCCTTCGCCGCCCGCTTTCGCCGTTAGCGACAGCTTCGTACCTTCGAGCTTCGCTGCACGTGCCTGCGCGCTCTTCAGCTCGTCCTGCGCAGCCTTTTCCAGCTCCGCGCGACGCGCTTCGAACTTCGCGATGTTATCCGCAGTCGCGACGGTCGCTTTACCCTGAGGCAGCAGGAAGTTGCGGCCGTAGCCGGACTTCACTTTCACCCGATCGCCGATATTGCCCAGATTGGCAACTTTCTGAAGCAGAATCAGTTCCATAACGCACCTTTCAACTGTCAAATTAAAACTGCTCGGGCAAGAGCGCGGTGGCGAGTGTACTCATTCGCCACCCTATTTAAATAGAGCGCGCACTCATTGCCGCTCATGCCCGTTGTTGGCCGGGTCTAAGCCAGTTATCGGCAAAGCCCCATAACGCCAAAATGAATACCGTAACCGACATCGAAAGCGGCACGATCAGCAGCACATAGATTGCCGCGAGCCACCCTCGATTCAGCGAGCCTTTTGCTTTGCTGCGATGAGCCGCTGCAAGTCCTTGGAATGCGAGCGCCGCGAACCCCACCCAGGCCAAGGATGATATCAAGGGTGCATCGCTGAAAAGCGTCAAAGCAAACAGCGTCGAGACACAGATCCCGAGCACCAGACCCAGACGCAAACGCCGATACTCCTCGCCAAACGCGCCGGGCGAGCGCAACAGCGACTGCCACCACCGGCCGAGGAACAAAGCACCGAGCACGGTCGCGAGGGACAAAGCCGCAAGTGCGCCCCACATGGTACGTGCCCACAGCTGGATGATCGCTTCCTGCTCACCTTCCAAATGCAAACCCGCGCTGATCATCGAATCGATGACCCGATGCAGCAACGGCACCCAAATCGCCACAGGATCGGCTAGCACGACATGAACGATGATCACAGCAGCCGCAGCCCCCAGTACCGCGAGCTGGAAACTGAGATTCATCGAGCCGCTTCGCTCGAGCACCGCAGCCAGCGCAACCGGACTCAAGAACAGACTCGCGATCACCAGAAACACCCAAACACTCGGTTCGGTCACTGACAGCACGACCCATGCAGCGGCGGCAGCACCGGTGACAGCAATGCCAATCGCGATCCTCGCGTCGAAACGCAACAACATCAGCACCGGGATTGCGCCGGCGAACACCATGAACGGCAACAGCATCTGCGGCGAAAGAGCGCCGCAGAGTGCGCTCGCAAAAGCGGCGCGCCAGGGTCGCTCTGTGAGCCAGGCGGCGATTGCACGATGCATTGTCGTACCCGCTCCCCTGACGAGGAGCGGGCCTTGAGAACAGCCTAGTGCTGGTCGGTGTAGGGCAGCAACGCCAAGTAGCGCGCGCGCTTCACCGCGGTCGCGAGTTGGCGCTGATAGTGAGACTTCGTGCCGGTGATACGGCTCGGAACGATCTTGCCGGTTTCGGTGATGTACGCCTTCAGGATGCCCAGATCTTTGTAGTCGATCTGCTCGATGCCTTCGGCGGTGAAGCGGCAGAATTTGCGGCGGCGGAAAAAACGGGCCATGACTCTAACCTCGAATGAACTTGGGTTTAGGCGGATGCCGCCATGGAATCGTCGTCATCGTCGACGAAGCGCTCATCGCGCTCTTCATCGCCGGACTTCGCCATGGGAGAGGGCTCAGTAACTGCCGCATCCATCTTGATGACGAGATGCCGCAACACTGCATCGCTGAAACGGAACGCGCCGGTCAACTCGCTGAGCGTCTTGCTTTCGCATTCGACGTTCATGAGGATGTAATGCGCCTTGTGTACCTTCGCGATTGGAAAAGCCAGCTGTCGCCGACCCCAATCCTCCAGACGATGGACGACGCCCTCGCCTGCCGCGATCATGGTCTTGTACCGTTCCAGCATCGCCGGAACCTGCTCACTCTGGTCAGGATGAACCAGAAAAACGATCTCGTAATGTCGCATTGCTGCTCCTTATGGGGATGCCTCCCGGGCCGAGAAAACCTGGTGAGGCAAGGAGTTATGGGAATGAATACGGATAACCCTCCGTTGGGGGGCGCGAATGGTAGCGGACCGGCGAAGCAGAGTCCACAGTCCGTAGTCTGCAGTCCACAGGTGGGAAGCGCTCCGTCTCGACTTTTTCTCCTTGTCTGGCCAGGGACTTCAAGCTGCGGACTACAGACTCCCCGCCCCTCTCTGCCTCACCGCCTCATACAGCAGCACGCCCGTCGCGACGGAAACGTTCAGGCTTTCTACGACGCCGCGCATCGGGATGCTTACCAAGGCATCGCACGTTTCGCGCGTGAGGCGGCGAAGGCCTGCGCCTTCTGCGCCAAGCACGAGGGCGACAGGGCCAGTGAGTTTGGTTTGATAGAGCGATTTGTCCGCCTGGTCATCGGTACCGACGATCCAAATCTCGCGATCCTTGAGCCAGCGAAGCGTGCGCGCGAGGTTCGTGACTTGGATGAGCGGCATGGTTTCCGCGGCGCCCGAGGCGACTTTGCGTACTGTGGGTGACAACCCTGCGGCGCGGTCGCGAGGTACGATCACAGCGCTGACGCCGGCAGCTTCTGCAGTTCGCAGACACGCGCCGAGATTGTGAGGATCTTGCACGCCATCCAAGACCAGCAGAAAAGGGACGCTGGTGCGATCGAGCAGCTCATCTAAAGCGCCCTCGCCCAACGGCCCCATCGACCTAATCTGTAAGCACGCGCCCTGGTGGTGTTCGCTGCCAGCGAGCTTCTCCAACTCACGGACCTCACGCCACTCGGTACGGATGCCCGCCGCTTGCGCAATATGCAGAAGCTCATTCGCTCGAGCGTCATTACGACCCTTCTGCAACAGTAACAATGAAGCGCGCTCAGGGCGTTGCTGCAGTAACGTGCGGACCGCATGCAATCCGAAAACGATCGAGCCTTCGTTCATCGTCGACCTCGGCGACGCTGCCATGGACCGCGGATCTGAGGTACCCCGCGTACGTCCGCTAACTCGAAATCGATCTTGCGCTCATCGATGATCACGTTGATCAATCGAACGCGCAAATGATCGCCGAGCTTGAATACTCGTCCGCTGCGTGCGGCCACCATGCGAAAGCCTGACTTGTCGCGCGAGAAATAATCCGCCCCGAGCGCGCTGACGTGCACGAGGCCATCGATTTGCAAACCCTTTACGCGCACGAACAACCCGAAATCCACCACGCTGGTGACGATTGCATCGAACTCCTCGCCGAGCTTGTCTTGCATGTACTCGCACTTCAGCCACGACAAAGCATCGCGAGTTGCTTCATCCGCCCGCCGTTCGGTGAAGGAACACTGCTGGCCGAGTTCCGCCATCGCGTTGGGTGACCAGCCGAAATCCTCGGCCGTGCCGCCTTGAAGCACGTGACAAATCCCACGATGCACCATCAAATCCGGATAGCGCCTAATCGGTGAAGTGAAGTGCGCGTATTCCTCCAGCGCCAAGCCAAAGTGGCCGATGTTGGCGGGCTGATACACAGCTTGAGGGAGCGATCGCACCACCACTGTTTCGATCAAATGCGCCTCTTCGCTGCCGACGACGCGCTTGAGCACTGCGCTCAGCACCTTGGGCTCGAGCACGCTTTCGGTCGGCAAGTGAATACCGAAGCCTTGCAGGAATTGCCGTAGCGTTTCCAACCGATCCTCTTCCGGCTGGCCGTGCACGCGGTACAAGGAAGCAATGCGATTCTTCTTCAAGAATTTCGCTGCTTGTACGTTCGCCGCAATCATGCACTCTTCGATCAACCGGTGAGCATCGTTGCGCGTGTACTCGACCAGTGCTGCGACTTTGCCTTCGGAATCGAATTGAATCTTCAGTTCGGGCGCATCGAAATCGAGCGCACCACGATCCAGGCGGGCGCTGTGCAGCGCGCGAAAGACCGCATGCAACTGATCGAGCTGCGGCCCTAACGCCCGCACTTCGTCCGGCACCGCTTCCGGGTTGGCGAGATAAGCGGCCACTTTCGTATAGGTCAAACGCGCACTGGATCGCATGACCCCTTCGAAAAACCGCGCACGTGTGACTTTCCCGCTGGAGCTCACTCGCATTTCACATGCGAGACATAGCCGATCCACGTGCGGATTCAACGAGCACAGTCCATTCGACAATGCTTCCGGCAGCATCGGCAGAACGCGATTCGGGAAATAGACGGACGTGCCGCGATGTCGCGCTTCTCGATCGAGAGCGGAATCCGGCACCACGTAGCTGCCTACATCGGCAATCGCGACGATCAGCCGCCAGCCGCCTTTGACCGCCTCACACCAGACCGCATCGTCGAAGTCACGCGCGTCTTCGCCGTCGATGGTTACGAGTGGCAATTCACGAATATCCTCCCGATCTCGCTTCGCAGCCGCGCTGACGGCACTGCCGAAGCGCTCGGCTTCCGCAATCGCCTCAGGAGGGAATTCGAACGGCAAACCGTGAGAGTGAATCGCAATCTCGGTCTCCATTCCCGGGGCGGCATGCTCGCCGAGCACCCGCACGACATGTCCCAATGGCTGCGCCGTCTTAGACGGTTGCTCAATCAACTCAACCAGAACCACTTGCCCGGACGTGGCCTCGCCTAGCCGATCGCGCGGTACGAGCACTCGATGTCCGATACGCGGGTTGTCGGGTATGACGAAACAGATCCCGGATTCATCGCGCAATCGCCCAACGATCTGTTTGGTACCGCGCTCGAGTATCTTGACGATCGTTCCTTCCGGACGTCCTCGATGATCTTTGCCGCTCACTCGAGCAGCAACACGATCGCCATGGATCACTTCGAGCATCTGGCGGGGAGAGACGTACAGAGGCGGCGAGCGATCATCAGGCATGACGAAGCCATGCCCGTCGCGATGAGCACTGATGGCGCCGACGATCAACGGCAGTCGCTCGCGCAGGCAATACTCGTCCCGTCGATTACGGACCAGCTCACCGGCATGCACCAGTTGGTCGAGCTCTTCGATCAACCGTGCTCGAGCTGCCGTCCCAGTTTTGCGCAGGCGCTCAGCCAACTCATCCAGTGTCAGAGGTCTGCCGATTTCCCTTAAAGTCTCGGCCACTGACTGCGCAGCCAGCTGCGTTCGGCCCGCCTTCGGCGCGGCTTGCCGCCCAGTGCTCTTCGCCGTGTGCCGACGTGAGCTCGATTTCTTTTTACGATGCATTGATCATTTCCCTTCGATACGGCTGTGTACTGCGCGTCATTGACACTCCCAAAGACGCTCTGTACATTGGCGCGCCTTGTGCGGGACCCATCCCGCGTTCCCCTCTTATGCCCAGGTGGCGGAACTGGTAGACGCGCTGGTTTCAGGTACCAGTGGAGCGATCCGTGGAGGTTCGAGTCCTCTCCTGGGCACCAATAAGAAAGTGGCTAGTGATTCGTGACTAGTGACTCGCCGGAAGACGCGACGCGCCGTTCTGCGATCCGCTAGTCACGAGTCACGAATCACTTCTTCAATCGAACGGATGCTTGAGCACGATTGTTTCAGTGCGATCCGGCCCCGTCGAAATGATCGAGATCGGCGCCCCGACGAGCACTTCCAAGCGCCGCAAGTACGCTTGCGCATTGCGAGGAAGATCGTCGAACGATTTCACACCTGCCGTGCTTTCTTTCCAGCCCGGATGTTCTTCGTAGATCGGTGCGCAGATCGACAACGCGTCCGCGCCGACG
>JAICPY010000210.1 GCA_025929585.1 Steroidobacter sp. | reverse complement strand
CTCCCGACTCCCGACTCCCGACTCCCGACTCCCGACTCCCGACTCCCGACTCCCGACTCCCGACTCCCGACTCCCGACTCCCGACTCCCGACTCCCGACTCCCGACTCCCGACTCCCGTCACCTACATGATCTCCCTTCCACACATCACACCGGATTGGCCTGCGCCTCAGAATGTTCGTGCCGCTGTTACGACGCGAGTTGGTGGGGTGAGCGTCGGTTGTTACTCGAGCCTCAATCTCGGATCGCACGTCGGCGATGACCCCGCCGCAGTCGCGGAGAATCGGCGGCGAGTGGAGCGCGCCCTGAAATTACCTCGAACACCTACGTGGCTCGATCAAGTGCATGGTACGAATGTGGTTGAGGCGGGGGAGTACGAGGAGCCGCCGACGGGAGATGCATCGTTCGCTACGAAACCGGGTGAAGTGTGTGCTGTGTTGACCGCGGACTGTTTGCCGGTTTTGTTATGCGACGATCAGGGTGGAGGCGTAGCTGCGGCGCACGCCGGATGGCGCGGACTAGGTGAAGGTGTCCTGTCGGAAACCGTGCAGACGCTCGGGTTCGCACCAGAACGATTACTCGCCTGGCTCGGACCTGCAATCGAGCCAAGCGCCTTCGAGGTTGGCGATGAGGTGCGTGAGCACTTTGTGAACCGCGATCCTCGCTTCGCTGAAGCATTCGAAAGGAACATGCGCAGACGGTGGCAGGCAGATATCTATGCGCTTGGTCGAGTCGAGCTTCGCCGGCTTGGTGTCGAAAGAATCTATGGCGGAGGCTTCGAATGCTTTGCCGACCGCGAGCGATTTTTCTCCTATCGCCGCGACAAACAGACCGGCCGAATGGCGACGATGATTTGGCTTTCGCAGTGAGCGTCGGTTCTGCTACCGCTTGACGCGCGTGCTAGGCTGCGGATTGTAGGAACGATCGAGAGTCGTTGCCTTGCGTTGCAGATCGGATGACCTGAGTTCGTTTGCGGACCAACAAAAGTTAAGTAACCCGCGTCCATGCCTGTTCTTCTCTGGATCGTGATTTTCACGCTGTTGGGTGGTGCGCTCAGCGCGCTGTCCGCATCCTTGTTCTTGATCTCATCGGAAGGCACGCGCGCACGTGTGCTGCCTCACTTGGTGAGTTTTGCAACGGGTGCTTTGCTCGGCGCGGCGCTGCTCGGCTTGTTGCCTCATGCGATCGAGAATGCCGGCGCCGTGAACACTCATCGTATCGGCATGACGCTCTTGGCGGGGTTGCTCATCTTCTTCGTGCTGGAAAAGATGGTGCTTTGGCGTCATTGCCATCAGGAGGTATGTGAAGGACATCTGCCGCACGATGAGCATCGTGATGCAGCGTCGGCCTCTTTAATCCTGATCGGGGATGGTTTTCATAACTTATTGGATGGTGTGCTGATCGCTGCTGCGTTCATGACGGATGTTCACCTGGGCATCGTTACAGCGGTCGCGGTCTTCGCGCATGAGATTCCGCAAGAGGTGGGAGATCTTGCGATCTTGCTTCACGGAGGCATGTCCAGAAAGCGCGCTGTGGCTCTCAACTTGTTTACCAGCATCACATCGGTGATCGGCGGCGTGGTTGCTTACTTTGCGCTGGCGCAAATTCAGGCTCTGCTGCCGTACGCAATTGCTTTGGCGGCTTCGAGTTTTCTATACATCGCCGTCGCCGATCTGATTCCCGGCCTGCATCGTCGTGTCGATGCCGGCTCCGGCGTCAAACAATTCGTTTTCATCGCCCTGGGCGTCGCGGTCATCTACATCAGTCATGGAATGGCGCATTGAATCGGAGAGAAGCGGTTAGCGGTTAGCGGTTAGCGGATAGTCAGAGGGTGGCTTGAACGTGCATTGCGCCACCCGCGCTGCTCCTCTAGTCCTAACTAACCCCTACCCGCCAACCGCTAACCGCTTCTCTCTTCTGCGTATTGAATTGACCGATCCGGGCCCCACAATCCCTGGCGAGTCCAGGATTCGATGTCCCTGGCTTTGGGCGAGAAAATTCTATGCGCATGGACAAACTGACAAGCAAGTTTCAGATGGCGTTGGCCGACGCCCAGTCGCTCGCGGTGGGGCGCGACCATCAATACATCGAGCCGTTGCACGTGATGACGGCCCTGCTGGATCAGCAGGGCGGCTCGGTGCGCCATCTCCTAGACAAGGCAGGCACGAACGTGAACCTGCTGCGCTCGCAATTGGGCGAAGCTTTGGACCGGTTGCCGAAGGTAGAAGGCTCAGCCGGGGAAGTGCATCTATCCAACGATCTTGGCCGAATTCTGAACGTCACCGACAAGATCGCTCAGAAGCGCGGCGATCAATATATTTCCAGCGAGCTGTTCGTGCTCGCCGCACTGGAGGATAAGGGTCAACTCGGCTCGATCCTTCGTAGCGCCGGCGCCGTCAAAGGAGCGATCGAAAAAGCGATCGAGGATGTTCGCGGGGGTGAAAAGGTTACCGATCCGAACGCCGAGGAGAGCCGCCAGGCTCTCGAGAAATACACGATCGATCTGACCGAGCGAGCCGAGCAGGGCAAGCTCGATCCAGTCATTGGACGCGACGATGAAATTCGGCGCACAGTGCAAGTTCTGCAGCGGCGCACCAAGAACAATCCCGTGCTGATTGGCGAGCCAGGCGTCGGTAAGACCGCCATCGTTGAAGGTTTGGCTCAGCGCATCGTCAATAGCGAAGTTCCGGAAGGGCTGCGAGGCAAACGAATTCTTGCGCTCGATATGGGCGCGCTGATCGCAGGTGCAAAATATCGTGGCGAGTTCGAGGAACGCTTGAAAGCCGTGTTGAACGATCTGGCGAAGCAAGAAGGCCAGATCATTCTGTTCATCGATGAGTTGCACACGATGGTCGGTGCGGGCAAGGCCGAAGGCGCGATGGATGCAGGCAACATGTTGAAACCCGCGCTCGCGCGGGGCGAGCTGCATTGTGTAGGCGCGACGACGCTGGACGAATATCGCAAGTACATCGAGAAAGATGCGGCTCTCGAACGTCGCTTTCAAAAAGTGCTCGTCAATGAACCGTCGGTGGAAGACACGATCGCGATCCTGCGCGGCTTGAAGGAGCGCTACGAAGTTCATCACGGCGTCGACATCACCGATCCCGCGATCGTTGCAGCCGCGACGCTCTCGCATCGTTACATTTCTGATCGCCAGTTGCCGGACAAGGCGATCGACTTGATCGATGAGGCGGCTTCACGCATTCGGATAGAGATCGACTCGAAGCCGGAAGAAATGGATCGGCTCGAGCGGCGCATCATTCAGTTGAAGATCGAACGCGAGGCACTGAAGAAAGAGTCGGACGAAGCTTCGAAGAAGCGGCTTGCGACGCTCGATGATCAGTTGAAAACGCTGGAGAAGGAGTATTCGGATCTCGAAGAGATCTGGAAAGCGGAGAAAGCCTCGCTCCAGAGCTCTGCTCACATCAAAGAGGAGCTCGAGCGAGCGCGCCTGGAACTGGAAACGGCGCGGCGTGCGCAGGATCTCGCGCGGATGTCCGAGCTCTCATACGGCAAGATTCCAGAGCTCGAGCAGCGTTTAGCGCAAGCAACCGCCGCCGAACAGCAAGACACTAAGCTGCTTCGAAACAAGGTGACCGATGAAGAGGTCGCGGAGGTTGTCTCGAAGTGGACCGGCATTCCGATCGCGAAGATGTTGGAAGGCGAGAAGGACAAGCTCCTTCGCATGGAAGAATCCATCGGCAAGCGCGTGGTCGGTCAATCCGAAGCGGTGCGTGCCGTGTCCGATGCGATTCGCCGATCGCGAGCAGGCTTATCGGATCCGAATCGTCCGAACGGCTCATTCTTGTTCTTGGGCCCGACCGGCGTCGGTAAGACCGAGCTGTGCAAAGCGCTGGCCGAGTTCCTCTTCGATACCGAAGAGGCAATGGTGCGCATCGATATGTCCGAGTTCATGGAGAAGCACTCGGTGGCGCGGCTCATTGGCGCGCCTCCCGGCTACGTGGGCTATGAAGAGGGTGGCTATCTAACTGAAGCCGTTCGTCGTCGGCCGTATTCGGTGTTGCTGCTCGATGAGGTCGAGAAGGCGCATCCGGATGTGTTCAACGTCTTGCTTCAGGTACTCGACGATGGCCGGCTCACGGATGGTCAAGGCCGAACGGTGGACTTCAGGAACACGGTCATCATCATGACCTCGAACCTAGGCTCGCACGTTATCCAGGAGCTCGCGGGCGAAGCGAACTACAGCAAGATGAAGAATGCGGTGATGGAGATCGTCCAGCAGCATTTCCGTCCCGAATTCATCAACCGAGTCGATGACATCGTTGTGTTCCATCCGCTGGCCAAGGATCAACTACGATCCATCGTGGATATCCAACTTCGGTATCTTCGCAAGCGTCTGGCGGATCGCGATATCGAGCTCATGCTCGATGACGCCGCGCGGGACCGACTCGCCGAGGCAGGTTTCGATCCTGTATATGGTGCCCGGCCGTTGAAACGTGCGATTCAACAGCAGGTCGAAAATCCACTCGCCCAGCGGATTCTGAAAGGTGAGTTTGGGCCTGGTGCAAAGGTGAAGGTTACGGCGGAGGGTGGTGCTCTGGTGTTTGCTAGAGCGTAGCTGCGACCCTGTTTCGGACTAAGAGGCCCCCTTCCTAACCTTCCCCCGCACGCAGGGGAGGGAATCAGAGGAGAGTCACAAGGACTCCATCGTCCGTTCCCCAATCCCCGATCCCCGATCCCAGCCCCCAACCGCGAATCCCGAATTGTTACCCTATCCGCCATTCCCTATCCCTCCATTTCCCTTCCATCCTTGAACATTCTTCCGCGGCCACTATGATGGCGGTCGCGTTTCCGGCGCCTTCTGAGAACAACTATGCCCATCTACGAATACGAATGTTCCAACTGCAAGTTCTACGTCGAAGCCCTGCAGAAGATCAGCGAAGCACCTCTCAAGCAATGTCCGAGCTGTAAGAAACAGACGCTGAAAAAGCTCGTCTCGGCACCCGTCTTTCGCCTGAAAGGCGGCGGTTGGTACGAGACCGACTTCAAGTCGGAAGAGGAAAAGAAGCGCAATCTGGCTGAGAGAGAGGAGCCGACAGAGAGCAAGGCAGAAGAGGCGAAGGAAGCGAAACCTGAAGCCAAGGAAGCGAAACCGGCCGAGGCGAAATCCAAGGCCGCAAAGGCTGCAGCAAGCTCCAAATCCACGGCGAAAGCCAAGCCCAAGGCGGCATCGAAGGCGCCAGTGAAAGCCAAGAGCAAGGCGAAGGCCAAACCCGCACCGAAAAAGAAAAAGTAGGGTGGGGTGGGGATCGGCTCTTCGGCTCGGACTTGCGAGCCTGGGTCTATCAGGCTGCTTGCTGCCATGGGGTGCCTTCCGTAACATCGCGCGCCTGCGGAGCAGGCTGTAGACGCTAGGTCATAGGCTCGAGCCTCATGGCGCGTTACGCCCCATGAGGCTGTAGTCTGTGCACCAGACTGTAGCCAGGGGACCTAAGCCTCCCCTTGTCTTCGTACCCCAGTTACAGCCTAGAGCCTATAGATAGCCCTTCTCATGCGTTCCCATTACTGCGGTCAGGTCAACGAATCTCTCATCGGTCAGGACGTCAGCGTCGCGGGCTGGGTGCATCGCCGGCGCGATCACGGCGGCGTCATCTTCGTCGACCTGCGCGATCG
>JAICPY010000165.1 GCA_025929585.1 Steroidobacter sp. | reverse complement strand
CGTCACCTGTCACTCGTCACCTCCCGCTGCGCATGCGCTGCGACGATCTGCGCTACACATCCCGTCACCCGCTTCCCCGTCGCTATGTCTAGAAACTCATTCGGGCCATGTGCGTTCGAGTGAGGACCCAATACACCCGTGACCAGGAACTGCGTTCGAGGGAATTTTTCCGCGAGCATGCCCATGAAGGGGATCGTGCCGCCGACTCCCATATACATCGCATCTCGGCCGAACAAATTTGTGGATGCATTCTGAATCGCTGCGCTGAGCCAGGGTTGCGTCGCAGGCGCATCCCAACCTCCCATAGCGGAGGTCACATCGAAGGAGACTTTGGCGCCGTAGGGCGGATCTCGTTCGAGCGTCGTTTTGACGGCAGTGGCGGCGACGTTGGGATCGATATTCGGCGGTAACCGGAAGGAAAGTTTGAGTGCGGTAAACGGACGCAGCACATTGCCGGCGTTCTCCAAAGAAGGGATGCCGTCCACACCTGTTACGGACAGAGTCGCTCGCCAAGTGCTCGCGATGAGTAGTTTCTGCGGATCGTCGGAGGTCGGCTGCATGCCCGCTACGAAGGGTAGCTTTCCGTAAACCGATTTGCCGAGCGTGCGTGCAGCCACCTGCGCTTGAGCCTCTCGCTCGGCGGGTATTTTCGGCTGGAGCTCAGGCAAGACGAGCTCACCCGTATCTGCGTCCTCCAAGCGTGCCAGCAATTGTCGCGCGATCCGAAAGCTCGATGGGACGATGCCGCTCGCCATGCCGGAGTGAACGCCCTCGGTCAGAACCTGCACTCTGAGAGTACCGAGCAAATTGCCTCTGAGCGAGCTCGTTATCCAGAACTGATCGTAGTTGCCGCACTCGGCATCGAGGCAGACGACCAGAGAAGGCTCGCCGATGCGCTCTGCAAGTGCATCGATGTAGGCGGGCAAGTCTGGACTGCCACTTTCCTCGCTGCCTTCGATGAGAATCACGCAACGTGCGTGCGGGATGTTCTGGTCCGCCAGCGCACGCAGCGCCAGTAGCGAACCGAACACGGCATACCCGTCATCCGCACCGCCGCGACCATACAGCCGCCCGTCTTTCAGTACGGGCGTCCAGGGTCCGAGTCCTTCATTCCAGCCATCGAATTCGGGTTGCTTGTCCATGTGTCCATACATCAGGACGCAATCGTCTGTGCGGCCAGGAATCTCGACATACAAGAGCGGAGTGCGTCCAGGCACTCTCACGATCTCGGTCGTCATGCCGGGGAGCGCGTGCGCAACGCACCACTCTTCGAGCAGCTTTGCAGCACGATCCATGTGCCCGTGTTCCGCCCACTGAGGATCGAAATGAATCGACTTGTTCGGAATCCGGATGTACTCACATAACGTCGGCACGACACTCGAGTCCCAAGCTTCGCCGACGAAATTCTCCAAGCGTTCGATGTTCATGAGAGTCCTGAAATGTTCGGCCAACCGAAGAGATCGAGTGCGTTACGCGTCGTGCGCACTGCGAGTTCCTCCGGCGCTTCTTCTCGGGCCGAGGCAATTGCGGCAAGCACCTGCGGCAAGTACATCGGTTCGTTGCGTCGAGTCGCCGGTTTGGGCTTCAAGTCTCGCGGAAGCAGGTAGGGCGCATCGGTTTCGATGAGCAGTCGATCGGCCGGTATATGCCGGACGACCTCACGCAAGTGCGTTCCGCGCCGCTCATCGCAAATCCAACCTGTGATACCGATGTACAGGTCCAGATCGAGATAAGCTTGCGCTTCCTTCAGTCCATCGGTAAAGCAATGTGCGACGCCGCCGGCTAGAGCGCTGCGATGTTCGCGCAAGAGGGCAAGGAAATCTTCGTGAGCATCGCGTTGATGCAGGAACACTGGCTTGCGCAGGTCGGCTGCGAGCTCGAGCTGACGGCCAAAGGCAGACAGCTGCGCATCTCGCGGCGAATAGTTGCGGAAATAATCGAGCCCGCATTCACCCACCGCGACGACGCACGAATCTGCTGCCAGCTCGCGCAGCTCCAAGATTTGCGCCTCATCCAGGTCTATCGCGTGATGCGGATGAACACCGGCGGTGCAGCGGAATCGATCCGACCTTTCACGTACCAAGTCGATGGCGGCTCGCGTGCTCGCAAGCGAGCTGCCCGTAATGATGATTCGCGTCACGCCGGCCCCGTCGGCTCGCGCGATCACCTCGTCGCGATCGTGGTCGAAACTGTCGTGCGCGAGATTCGCTCCAATATCCACCAAAGCGCATGCGGATCGAGTCACGCCGTATGATGTCAAAACCAACCTCGCTTCGATCGCCGGAAGAACAGGCTTTAAGCCTTTTGAAGGACGGGTTATCGTTCGCAAATGGATTGTAGTGCAACTCCTTCGCGACGACTCGCTCGAGTCGCCCGGACCATTGCTCAGCTCCGGGTCTGTGGAGCCCTTGTGTTCCTCACCTGCGGCGCTAGTGCGCACGCGCAGCCGATGGCCGAGCTGGAAGATGCGACCGCGCGGATTCAATACGCTTTCTTCACCAACGATGTACGTGCGCTCGAGGAGGTGCTTGCCATTCTCGAGGATTCTGAATTCGCTCCCAGTCTTTTGCCGCTGAAGTCCTATCACTTGGCCTATGGTCACTGGAAGCTGGCGCAACTGTATTCTGAACAAGCCGAACGCTCGCATGGGTTGGCGAGTTCGGCAACAAAAGCCGCGAAGCGTTGCGTTGAACAGGCCAGAAGCGCGGTGAAGCAGGATCCTGCCATGGCCGAAGCGCATGCGCTGCAAGCGGCCTGTGAAGACAAGCCTCGGAGCTTCATGCGTCTATCCGGTTTAAACTCCGGCTCCTGCGAGCGCAGCAAGTCTCTACGGTCAGCTACATCGCTGGCCCCGGAGAATCCACGCGTGATGCTCATCGCGGCACTGTGTGCTCGCACGAGCGACTCGGTCGATGTGATTAGCCGCTGGCGCAAGGTCGTGCATGCGTTTGAAGCGGCGCCGGTTGCACGCGCTGGAGCCCCCGATTGGGGGCAAGCCGAAGCATTGACCCTGTTTGGAGAAGCACTGCTGAAGGACGGGAAGAACGTTGCTGCTCGCGACGCAATCGAGCAAGCGCTCGTAATCGCCCCTGACTACGAAACTGCGAAATCGCTCTTGCAAGCCGTCGCCACCCAATCGCGCTGAACATGTCATCGCAGCTGCAACTTTTCGAGTCTCGAAGCTCCACAGCGTGGGATGTGCGCGTGAGTCGGCGTGCCCGCCGTTTGTCGGTTCGCGTATATCCAGGGGGACGCGTCGAGGTCGTGGTTCCCCCCGGTGCTTCTGCATCGCTGGTCCACAGATTTGTCCACACACATCGGGAGTGGATCGATCAGCGCGTCGCGGATCTTTCTTCCGCTGCGCCTCAGGCGGGCGAAACACGTCCTACGCTAGTCGAGCTGCGCGCGGTCGGTCGAACATTCCACCTGGACTATCGAGCATCGCCGCGGCGCGGCGTTGTTATCGAAACGGTCGCCGACGAGAACCGGCTCATCTTGTCGGGCGCGGTGCATTCCGACGCGGCGATAGCCGATGCACTACGCACTTGGCTGCTCGATGTCGCGCACGATGAACTCAGTGTTCTGCTGACACGCGTCGCCGAGCAGTGCGGCTTTAGTTTTGAGCGAGTGCAAGCACGGCGCCAGCGTACCCGATGGGGAAGCTGTTCAGCCTCAGGAACCATTAGCCTGAACGTTTGCTTACTGTTCCTCGATCCCGCCGTCGTGCATTACTTGATGATCCACGAGTTGTGTCACACCCGGCACATGAATCATTCCAATCGCTTCTGGGCGCTCGTCGAAGCTCACGAACCCGACTACAAGCGCCTGGATAAGGAGCTGGTGAGAGGATGGCAGAGCGTGCCGGGATGGGTGTTTGGGTGAAGGAAATCCGCAGACCGCAGTCTGGTCTCGTCCTTAGTCCCTAGTCCCTAGTCCCTAGTCCCTAGTCCCTAGTCTAGACACAGCGCGATTAGGGATGCGCTGTCTCTGGCTGTAGACTGCGGACCACAGACTGCAGACTCTTTAGCCGCCATGTCCGACACCCCTAAGCGTTCTTCCCCCGTCGACCTCTCCGACGAACAAGTCCACTGGGATTTGGGCGAGTCTCAGAGCTATGGTCAGTATCTGGCGCTAGAGCAGATCTTGACTGCACAGCGGCCGGTGTCGTTCGAGCACGATGAGATGTTGTTCATCATCATCCATCAAGCTTCCGAGTTGTGGATGAAGCTGTGTTTGCATGAGCTGACCGCTGCGCGGGAGCACATCCGGCGCGACGATCTTGGGCCATCTTTCAAGATGCTGGCGCGTGTCTCGCGCATTCAGGCGCAGCTAGTTCAATCATGGGATGTGCTTGCCACGATGACGCCGGCGGAATATTCGGCGTTTCGAAATCAGCTCGGTCGCGCATCCGGTTTTCAGTCCGTTCAGTACCGGATGCTCGAGTTCATCATCGGCAACAAGAACGCCGACACCATTGCCGTGCACAAGCGCGATGAGCGTACCCATGCGGCGCTGGAAGCGGCTCTACACAGCCCCAGCATCTATGACGAGTCGCTGCGGCTATTGAGTCGCCGCGGCTTTGAGATTCCGCAGGAGTATCTCGACCGAGATTGGTCGAAGCCGTACCTCGCTAGCAAGCAAGTGGCGGCAGCCTGGCTTGCCGTCTATCACAGTCACGATGCGCACTGGGATCTGTACGAGCTCGCAGAGAAGCTCGTGGATCTGGACCACAAATTTCAACTCTGGCGCTTCAGTCACATGAAGACCGTCGAGCGAATCATCGGCTACAAGCGGGGCACCGGCGGAACCGGCGGTGTTTCGTACCTGACCAAAGCGCTCGAGCTTCGCTTCTTCCCCGAGCTGTGGACGATTCGCACGTCGATGTGACGCGAAGGCGCAGGCTTGCTGCGTGCGAAGGAGGCGACGCTTAAGCGTCGCGAGCGAGGGCGGCTGATTGGGAGGCAGCGCGAGTGGATGCCCGCCGAGTTTTCCACAGGCGCCACCCCAGCAAAACTGCGACGATGCTCGCGTAAATGAGCGGTTCGCGAACGTCGGCTTTCACTTGCCAGTAATAATGCCACACAGCCAGTAGTGAGATCGGATAGATCAAGCGGTGCAACTTCTTCCATCGCTTACCGAGCCGTCGCATCATTTTATTGGTCGAGGTGATTGCAAGCGGGATCAACAGCACGAGCGCCGTGAAGCCAATCGTAATGAACGGGCGCTTCGCGATGTCTTCGAGTATTCCAGACCAGTACAGCCCTTGGTCGAGCAACAACCAAGTCAAGAAATGCAGCAGCACGTAGGTAAATGCGAACAGGCCGAGCATTCGCCTGAGCATGATCAACCAAGGCGCGTTCAACCAATCTCGTAGCGGCGTAATCGCGAGCGTAATGACCAGGAACCGCAGCCCCCATTGGCCGAGCGTGTCCTGGATTTTCTCGACCGGGTTAGCGCCCAGCCCGCCGCCAATTTCAAACGCTCGCGCAACCAACCAGAGCAATGGCAACAAACACGCAATGAAGACGGCGGGTTTGATGATGCGGCGGACGAGGGTGGGGGACATCATTCTTGAGTGCAGAGGTGCAGAGGTGCAGAGGTGCAGAGGTGTAGGCGTGTAAGGTCGGAAACGGGTGCGAGTTGGCTGACGCCGGATTGCACGTCTGCACACCTTTCACCTTCAATACGCGCGTCAGTAATAGCGCCTCAGATCCATCCCCCTATACAACTGCGCAACTTCCTTCTCGTATCCATTGAACATTTGAGTCGGAACGCGGGCGCTCAAAAAGCCGGCGCCGATTTGACGCTCGCGGGCTTGGCTCCAGCGAGGATGATCGACAGTCGGATTCACGTTTGCATAGAAACCGTATTCATCCGGTGCCGAAATATTCCATGAGGTCGGTGGCTCGCGTTCCGTGAACCGGATGCCGACAATGGATTTGATTCCTTTGAAGCCATATTTCCAAGGCACGATCAAGCGCAGCGGTGCGCCGTTCTGGTTCGGTAAAGTCTTGCCATACAAGCCCACGGCGAGAATCGTCAGCGGGTGCATCGCTTCATCGATGCGCAATCCTTCGACGTATGGCCACTTCAATACATTCGAGCGCTGCCCGGGCATTTCCGCTGGACGATGCACGGTCTCGAACGCAACGTAGCGAGCGTTGGAGGTGGGTTTGAAACGCTTCAACACGGCAGCGAGCGGAATACCTATCCACGGAATGACCATCGACCATGCTTCGACGCAACGCAACCGATAAACGCGCTCTTCTAACGCGTGACCCTTCAGCACATCTTCAAGCGTGAACGTCCCGGTGATCTCTGCTTCGCCCGATACTTTCACCGACCACGGAGTGGGTTTGAACTTGCCGGAATTCGCAACTGGATCGCCCTTGCCGGTTCCGAACTCGTAGAAGTTGTTATAGGTTGTGATGTCTTCGTAGCTGTTCGGTTCTTCCTGCAAGCTCAGCCGAGCGTTGCGCGAGAACTTCAACGGAGTTGTCGCCGCGTCCGCTCGAAGCGAAAATCCCATTCCGGCGGCACCGATTCCAAGCGCGAGCGCGGCGCCTAGTAGCTCGCGACGGCTCACGTACGCCGACTCGGGAGTGATCTCCGAAGCTTGAATCCGTGCGCTGTCGCCGGGTCGAGGACGCTTGATCAACATAGTGAGAATACCTCTGCCGCTTTTGCCGCTAGGTCAAGCGGCGGTTGACCCCGCGGGGTTCCCGTTGGTCGCAGTTGATAGTTGACGGTTGACAGCCAGAGTAGGGCGTTTTCTCTGACCGTCAACTCCCAGACTAAGGAGTGAACGCGCGAACAGCGTGCTCCTTTCCTCATCAGACCGGCGCGTTGCGCAGTTTATTGCGCCTTCACCGTTCTCCCCGCTCTGTCCTCATCACTCCATCACCTTATCACCTCATCACTTCCTCTCATCCCGCCCTATTTCGCCCGAATTGACGCATCAGATTGCCAGACTCGTTGCTCATGCTGCCGCAAACCAGAAAAGGGAGCGAGTGATGGCGTTGCAATTCGGGCAATCAGGTTCGGTCACTTTGAAAGCGCTGATGATTGGCCTCATCGTGTTGCTGTTAATGATTCCTCTGTCGATGCTGCGAGGCCTGGTGTCCGAGCGCTCGGGCATGCGCGAGCAAGCTTACGCACGAGTGGCTGAAGGGTGGGGCGGAAGCTTGGTGATGGGCGGGCCCGTGATCATTGTACCCGCGGAGCGCACCTACAGAGACGGCGACAAGACGCATGTGGCTCGATTCGATTTGTTCCTCCTTCCTGCACGAATGGAAGCCAACTTGAACGTGACGCTCGAATCCGAGCCGCGCAGGGTCGGTATCTACGAGGTTCCGGTCTATCTCTCAGACGCGCAATTGAGCGGACAGTTCGACTTCGCTGCATTGGCGCCCTATCTGGATAAAGTCGATACGACGTATTTTTGGCAACGCAGTCGCTTGTTGTTGCCTATATCGCAGGTGCGTAGCTTGCGAGAAGTGAGGCGCGCTGAGCTTGCAGATCAGGTCCTGAAGTTCGGTCCGGCGGGCGCATCGTTACTCTCAGGGATCGAAGCCCCGGTTGATCTGAGCGCCTATGCCGCAGGCGGCACTGCGATATTCGATTTTCACACTGTCCTTGCCGGCAGCCGCGACATCTCGGTTCTGCCGTTCGGCAGTGAAACGCAAGTGCACTTGAGCTCGAACTGGCCGCATCCTTCCTTCCAAGGCGCGTTCCTGCCCGTGACACGAAATATTACGGCCAAAGGATTCGATGCGCAGTGGCAGGTACTGGAGCTCAATCGTTCTTATCCGCAGGCTTGGAGGGAGGCGGAAGTCAGCGGAGCTGTGCTCATGTCATCCGCCTTCGGTGTCGGTCTGTATCAAACAGTAGATATTTATCAGCGGGGCGAGCGTGCCATCAAGTATGCACTGCTGTTCATCGCGCTGACCTTCCTGACCTTCTTCGCCTGGGAACAACTCTCCGGCAGCCGGTTGCATCCGCTGCAATACCTGCTCGTCGGCTTGGCTTTGAGCACGTTCTATTTATTGTTGGTCGCACTGTCGGAGCATGTGTCGTTCGCGAGTGCCTATCTAATTGCAGCCGCGGCCCTCGTGCTTCTGATCGGCGTATACATCGCAGGCGCGCTCGCGAGCCGTATGAAGGGTGTCGTGGTTGCTGGCGCGATGACCGTCATCTACGGGTTGCTGTATGTGCTCGTGTTGTCCGAGGACTACGCACTGTTGCTCGGCAGCGTTACGCTCTTCGGAACGCTTGCAGCCATGATGTTAGTCACGCGTAAACTCGATTGGTATCGGCTCGGTCAAAACCAGGAATAGGGTTCACACGTCAGCCATCGCCTGCTCATCAAACACGGATTTTCATGGTAAAAGGGCGCCATGACACTCCTGGACGAATCCTTCCAGCGGCTGAGCCTGCGCGAGCAGGTCGAGCTGCTGCTGCCGGCCTGGCAGAGCTGGTATCCGTCGCTGTTCGATGCAGCGGCGGATCTCGGTTTGATTCGGGCGCGGGTATGCTCGCCCTCTTCATTGATGCTCTCCAATCGCCACGCATCCGTTCAGAGCGAGGCGTTGCAGGCATTCAGGGAGCAATGGAGTGTCGAGGACGAACCCGAGTTGCCACCGGTAACGCTGCGAGTCAACAACAAAGCGTTACGGATCGGCGCACCTAAGAAGACAAAGAAGCGACGAGGTGTGTGACGTGTGGGTGTAACGCGTGTGAAGCGAGAACAT
>JAICPY010000284.1 GCA_025929585.1 Steroidobacter sp. | reverse complement strand
TGGCTCGGGCATGATCAAAGGCATCGGGCCGACGTATGCGCGCCGTTTGGTCGACGCCTTCGGATTGGAAACTTTGACGATTCTCTCCCAGGAGCCGCATCGTGTGCTTGAAGTCGAAGGCATCGGCGCGGCGCGCGCGCGCGGGATTATGCAGGCCTGGGAGGCGCAGCGCGGAATGCAAGACATCATGGTGTTCTTGCAGGGACACGGCATCGGCGCCGTACTGGCGCTTAAAATTTACCGGTTCTACGGCTTGGATACCATTCGACGGGTCAAGGACAATCCTTATGCGCTAGCGCGCGATATCTATGGTGTCGGTTTTGTCCTGGCAGACCGCATCGCCGCGAGACTCGGGATTAGCGGTGATTTCCCCCTCCGTGTGCAAGCAGGCGTGCTTCATGTCCTCAAAGAGTTTGTTGATCAGGGGCATTGCTTCGTGCTTTTCTCGGCTCTCATCAGGAATGCCGCGTCGCTGCTGCGGGTCGGCGAAGGTGTGATCGAGGATGCGGTGGAAAAGCTGGCTGCGAGCGGCGACGTGATCCTGGAACAGACTACCAGCGAGGAGCGGGCGCATGTCTATCTGGCCGACCTTTATTGCGCTGAGCAGCGAGTCGCTGAAGCGCTGCACCGGCTACTGTCGAGTCCTTCTGTCACGCTCGGCGGTGGAAGAAAGTCCGTCCCGGGTTCCACCGCTGAACCACGCGAGTTGATAGGGTTGACCGATCTGGAACTCATCGATCAATCCTTTGCGATTCTCGAAGAGGAACAACAAGAAGCAGTGCGCCAAGCGCTGCAGCAAAAGGTCTTGGTCATCACCGGCGGGCCTGGAACCGGCAAAACCACTTTGCTCAACTCATTATTGGCTCTCTTGCGGCGTGCAAAATTTTCCTTCGTTCTCGCCGCGCCGACCGGACGAGCCGCCAAGCGCATGGCTGAAAGCGCCGGCGAAGAAGCGATGACGATTCACCGGCTGCTCGAATACAATCCACATGAAGGCGGCTTTCAACGGAGCGAAGATCGACCGTTGGAGGCCGACGTGGTGATCATCGATGAGGCTTCGATGGTGGATCTGGCGCTCATGGATAATCTGCTCAGCGCCATCGACCGCCATAGTCATCTCGTTCTCATCGGCGATGTCGATCAGCTTCCGTCAGTGGGACCGGGGAGCGTGCTGCGCGATCTGATTGATTCTGGAATGATACCGGTGGTCATGTTGCGCCGCATCTTCCGGCAAGATCGGCATAGCCTAATCGTCGCCAACGCTCATCGTATTCTCCAGGGGCAGTCATTAGTGACGCAGAGCGATAACTCGGAGCGAGACTTCATTCTGCTGGCGCGCGAATCCGAAGAAGAAATTCTCCAATCGCTCAAGGAGCTGGTTAAAGAAAAGTTACCACGAACGTTGAACCTTGCAGCCGACGAGATCGCCCATGCCATCCAACTCCTGACGCCGATGCACAGGGGCATGCTCGGGACTATCCAACTCAACCGCGAGATGCAGAGTTTACTCAATCCCATCGGCGATTCACTGCAGCGTGGCGAAATCTTACTTCGCGCCAACGACAAGGTCATGCAGCTGCGCAACAACTATGACAAAGGTATTTACAACGGCGACCTTGGCCGAATTACCGACATAGATCGCAAGGAAGGGAAGGTTCACGTCGACTTCTACGACAAGACAGTCGAGTACAACGACGATGAGCTGGATGAAATAAGCCTGGCCTATGCCACATCGATTCACAAGAGCCAGGGCAGTGAATACCCGGTGGTGGTCATCCCGCTGCACATGTCGCACTATATGATGCTGCATCGAAGTATTCTTTACACTGCGGTTACTCGAGGTAAGAAAAGAGTGGTACTCGTCGGTAGCCGGCGCGCTCTGGCGATGGCGATTCAAAACGTTCGGTTGGAACGGCGCTATACGGGATTGAAAGAAAAGCTGGCGCAACTATAAACATGCCGATCGGGCGCTTGCGGTCGAGGCAATTGCTGAGCGCGCACGGGTATCCGACCTGAAACTGCAGAGCTAATTGAAAAGTCGCCCCAGACTGTTGTTCGAATGAGAGATGCCTAGCCGTTTCAGGCACGCCCACAGGGTTGCTTGGTTGCTGCTGATGACCGGTTTGTCCATTTCCCGCTCAATCTCGGGGACGGCTTCGATCATGCGCGTGTTCGTGCAACTGAGAAAGTAACCATCGGCATCCGCCCGAGCATTCTCTCTGACGATCCTCTTCCATTCCTCCGGAGTCACGGCCGAGTAACCGTGACTTTCAAGTCCGAGACCTAGCTCATGGACGACTGTGTAGCCGGCTTCCTTGAGGTACTGGACCTCGTGTTCATTGGTCGCCTGAACATACGGGCTGATGAGCACCAACTTTCTGATGGCAAAGTGGTTAAAGGCCTGAGTGATTGCTTGCGCGGTGGTGAGGGTCGGGCAGCCGCTGGCTCGTTCAACGGTCTCGACGATTTCGGTCTCGTGAGCTAATCCA
>JAICPY010000096.1 GCA_025929585.1 Steroidobacter sp. | reverse complement strand
TTGAGCCTGAAGGTGACTCCGCAAATCACGCCGGACAACCGGGTGATTCTCGACCTGACCGTTTCCAAGGACAGCGTCGGTCAGCTGGTCGCGAGTGCCACTGGCGGATTTGTGCCCAGCATCGACACGCGTGAAATCGTCACGCAGGTGCTTGTCAACGACGGGCAAACAGTCGTGCTAGGTGGCATCCTGGAAACAGAGCGCCGCGAGGCCGAGAACAAAGTGCCGGTCTGGGGAGATGTACCGTTCTTGGGCCGTCTATTCAAGCACACCAGCAACACGGACAACAAGGACGAGTTGCTGATCTTCGTCACGCCTCGCATCTTGCGCGAAGGTTCGAACCTCTACTAAGGCCAGGACCTCACCGTCAGCCAAGCGGCCGCCTTCGGGCGGCCGCTTTCGTTTATAGTGTCGCGAGAGCATGAGCGACATTTCTCCTGGCAACATTTTTTTGATTGGGCCGATGGGCTCTGGCAAGACTGCCGTAGGGCGCCAATTGGCCCGACAGCTGCGGCTTGAATTCTTGGATAGCGATGCCGAAATCGAACATCGCACTGGTGTCGATATCCCCTACATCTTCGAGAAAGAAGGCGAGGCAGGATTTCGGGAACGCGAGCGCGAGATCATCGATTCGCTCACGCAGCTTTCGAACGTCGTAATCGCAACGGGTGGCGGAGCCATCCTGCTGCCGCAGAACCGCGAGCACTTGGCCTCACGCGGCACCGTCGTTTACCTGCACACTGGAATCGAGCAGCAGTTGGAGAGAACCAAGCACGGCAAGCAGCGTCCGCTGCTCTACACAGAAGACCCAGAAGCGAAGCTGCGCGAGTTGATGGAGTTCAGGCTCCCTCTCTACGAGTCGATCGCAAAAATCACCGTCACGACGGATGGTCGTCAAGTACGCGCCGTCTCCGACGAAATCATCGAGCGCCTGAAGGAGGTCATCGGCTGACGGCCGAATCATCATGAAACGCGAGCGCGTCGATATCGCCTTGGGCGAACGCAGTTATCCGATCTTGATCGGTGAAGGCTTACTGAGCGATGAAAACCTCTTAGGTTCGAGCATCAAGGCTCGCCATCTATTGATCGTCACTAACACGACAGTAGGGCCGCTCTACGCGGATGCGTTGAAGCACGCGCTCAAGGATCGGCGGATTTCCGAAGTTGCTTTGCCCGACGGCGAGCAGCACAAAACGCTTGCCACGATTGGTCGCATCATCGATTCGCTCGTCGAGGCCCGGATGAATCGGGATGCTGCAGTCGTAGCATTAGGTGGTGGGGTCATCGGCGACATGGCAGGTTTCGCCGCCGCATGCTATCAGCGCGGCATCGACTACATTCAAGTGCCGACTACGTTGCTGGCGCAAGTAGACTCCTCGGTTGGCGGCAAGACCGGCGTCAATCACCCGAAAGCTAAGAATATGATCGGCGCATTTCACCAGCCGCGCTGCGTGATCGCCGACATCGATACACTCAAGACCTTGTCGGATCGCGAATACCGGGCTGGCCTCGCCGAGATTGTGAAGTACGGCCTCATTTACGATCGTGATTTCTTCGACTGGTTGGAAAGCAACGCAGTGGTCCTCGCGGCTCGGGAACCGAGCGCAATCATCTATGCTGTTCGGCGCTCGTGCGAGATCAAAGCAGAGGTGGTCGCCAAGGATGAGCGGGAACACGGCATTCGAGCGTGGCTGAACCTCGGCCATACGTTTGGGCACGCGATCGAAACCGCGTCAGGATATGGAAACTGGCTGCATGGCGAGGCTGTAGCCGCGGGCATGGTAATGGCCGCCGACATGTCTACCCGGCTGGGCTGGCTGGGTGCAGCCGATCGCGATCGCACAGTGCAGCTACTCACGAAGTTCGGCCTGCCCACGGTTCCTCCGAAAATCGGCGCGAACGAGGCATTGGTGCTCATGGGCATGGACAAGAAGGTACTGGACGGCCAAGTTCGCTTGGTTCTACTGCGTGCACTCGGTCGTGCGGATGTCGTGGGCGACTATCCAAAACCGACTCTCGACGCTACGCTCCAGCATTATTTCGGGTAGAGCGTGCGGAACGATTGCTGGAGCAAGTTGCTTTACGTGCTCGTCAATCCTCCCGCAGTCGCTTTGGTTCGGAAGCTTTCCACCTGACATGCGAGCGGTGCGAGACACACGCTTTGACACGAGCGTTGAGTGTAAGCGTAAGGGTCGAACTATGAGGCGCATTCGATGACTGTCGATCAGCTGCCGCTTGCGCCCTATGCGGCACATGACGAGCGAACACGCGGCCGCCGCCATGCGGAGGCCTCTCCTGCATTTCGCACCGAGTTTCAGCGCGATCGCGATCGCATCATTCATTCGAATGCCTTCCGCCGACTAGTCTACAAGACGCAGGTCTTCGTCAATCATGAGGGAGATCTGTATCGAACACGCCTGACGCACAGCATCGAAGTTGCGCAGATCGCCCGCACCATCGCGCGAGCGTTGCGATTGAACGAAACCCTTGTTGAAGCGATCTGTCTAGCGCACGACTTGGGGCATACCCCGTTCGGTCATGCTGGACAGGACGCGCTCAACGAGTGCATGAAGGAATACGGAGGATTCGAGCACAACCTGCAATCGTTGCGTGTCGTCGATGAGCTTGAAGAACGGTATGCCGCCTTTCCTGGGCTCAATCTGACATTTGAAACTCGCGAAGGCATTCTCAAGCATTGCTCTGTGAACAATGCACGTCAGCTCGGCGAATTGGGTGAGCGTTTCCTCAAGCGGGAACAGCCGTCGCTCGAAGCCCAGATTGCGAACGTGGCCGATGAAATTGCCTACAACAATCACGATCTAGATGATGGCTTACGAGCCGAGTTGATCGACCTCAAGGATCTGATGCAGGTGCCAATCTTCGAAAGGGAGCATCGAGAGGTCATGGCCTTGTATCCTGGAGTGAACGGCCGGCGCCTGGTGCACGAGATCGTTCGTCGGATGATCAACCACGTGGTAACGGATTTGATCCAAACAACGACCAGCGCCATTCAACGCAGTGTTCCAGCCGACGTGGATGCGGTGCGAGCCCGCTCGCGGCCGCTCGTATCCTTCGGCGATGCCGTCGCTGCGGAACATCTGGAGCTGAAAAGGTACTTACGAGATCACGTCTATCGCCACTATCGCGTGCTGCGCATGACCAATAAGGCGCAACAAGTTGTTCGCAGCCTATTCGAAACCTTTTTCGCTCGGCCGGAATTGCTGCCAACCGAGCACCATCAGGCCGCAAACCAAATGGAAACCGCGAGCGGCGAAACAGGACGGGCAAGAGCCGTTGCGGACTACATCGCCGGCATGACCGATCGCTATGCCATCGGAGAGTACGAGCGGCTGTTCGATCCGGCAAAGCGGAGCTGAGAAAAGATGGAAGCGGTTAGCGGTTGGCCCACGCGGCGTTCCCTTCGGTCTCGATTAGTGGTTAGTCAGAGTGGGACGGCGCGAGCACGCATAAGTAGCTACACGGTCTCACAGCCGCCGAGGCATATCGGATCCCTAACCAGGCTGGAGTCGGCGTCGTGCTGACCAACGATCTGTTATTACGAGCGCTGCTCCGTCAGCGAGTCGACCGTACACCGGTGTGGATGATGCGGCAGGCGGGCAGATATCTACCGGAGTACCGAGCAACCCGAGCCCGAGCTGGGAGCTTTCTCAAGCTCTGCATGACGCCAGAGCTTGCTTGTGAAGTGACGCTTCAGCCACTTGCTCGCTATCCCCTGGATGCCGCCATCCTGTTCTCGGACATTCTGACGATTCCGCACGCACTGGGGCTGGGCCTTCAGTTCGAAACGGGAGAAGGCCCGCGCATCGAGCGTCCAGTGCGTTCGCTGGCGGAGGTCCAGCGCCTCGGCGTGCCCGATCCTGAAGTCGAATTGCGCTACGTGATGGATGCGGTTCGCCTGATTCGCCGCGAATTAAATGGTCGCGTGCCGCTAATTGGTTTCGCGGGCAGCCCTTGGACGGTTGCGACTTACATCGTCGAAGGCGGTAGCTCGCGAGAGTTTTCGACCATCAAGCGAATGCTCTATGAAGAGGAACACACGCTGCATGCCCTTTTGGAGCTGCTCGCAAACTCGACGCGAGAGTACTTGAACGCGCAGATCGCGTCGGGCGCGCAGGCAATCATGATCTTCGATACGTGGGGCGGGATATTAACTCCTGGCCAGTACCGAACATTCTCCTTGAACTATATGTCTCGAATTTTGCAGGGGCTGAAGCGCGAGAACGATGGGCGTCGAGTCCCCATTATTCTGTTTACGAAGGGCGGCGGCGCATGGCTGCGCTCGATGTGCGAAACAGGATGCGATGCGCTCGGCATCGATTGGACTACGGATCTCGGCGATGCGCGCCGAGCCGTGAATGACCAGGTTGCGCTGCAGGGCAACTTGGATCCGAATTGTCTCTACGCCTCACCCGCTCGCATACGCGAAGAAGTCGCTCGGGTGCTCGAAAGTTACGGGCCCGGCCATGGGCACGTATTCAACCTGGGGCATGGAATTCATCCTGCGATTGCGCCGGAGCACGCGGGCGCGATGATTGCGGCCGTACACGAGCTCAGTCCGAAGTACCACCGGAAGGAAGGCGATAGGGGATAGCGGATAGGCGATGGCTGGGAAGGGGCCTTGTTTAAGAAGATGGCGTAGCGACTCGACGCGACCAAGAATCTTCTTCGTGCTATCCCCTATCCCCTATCCCCTTCGTTCCTTTCAACTCATCCCTCAGCGCCCGTCGCAGAATTTTGCCGACGTTCGTCTTCGGCAGATCGGTTCTGAAGTAAACGTGCTTCGGCACCTTGTAACCGGTGAGCTCACTGCGGCAGTGATCGATCACTTGCTGCTCCGTCAGTTTCGGATCTTTCTTGACGACAAATAGAGCAACGACTTCACCCGCGCGCTCGTCTGCTTGGGCAACGGCTGCTGCTTCCAGTACGCCCGGATGGGTCACCGCGACGCTTTCGACTTCGTTCGGATAGACGTTGAAGCCGGAGACGAGAATCATGTCCTTCTTGCGGTCCTCGATATAGACGAAGCCTTCTTCGTCCACTCTGCCGATATCGCCGGTGCGTAGCCAATCGCCCAACATCACTTGGGCAGTTTCATCCGGGCGGTTCCAGTAACCGCGCATGACTTGCGGGCCGCGCACGCAGATCTCGCCTACCTCGCCGATCCCGAGCGCGTTGCCGGCATCATCACGAATGCTGATCTCAGTGGAAGAGATGGGCAATCCGATGGAGCCGTTGTAATCGAAGTCGAATGGATTGATACATGCAGCGGGCGATGTCTCGGTCAATCCCCATGCTTGGGTGAGAACATTGCCGGTGACTTGTTTCCAATGTTCGGCCACCGAGCGTTGCACGGCCATGCCACCGCCCAAGGTGATTCGCAGTTTGCTGAAATCCACCTCCGAAAATCCGGGTGTATGCATCAAGGCGTTGAACAAGGTGTTCACGCCGCTGATGTAGCTGAACTGATACTTCTTCAGCTCCTTTACGAAGGCAGTGAAATCGCGCGGGTTCGCAATCAAGATATTGCGAGCGCCAAACTTGATGAATACGCTCCAGTTCGCCGTGAGCGCAAAGATATGATACAGCGGCAGGGCAGTGATGATCGTATCGCCGCCGGGCCTTACGTTGGTGCCGATCCACGCCGCGGATTGCAATACATTGGCAACCATGTTGCCGTGCGAGAGCATCGCTCCTTTTGCGACTCCGGTCGTTCCACCGGTGTACTGCAAGAACGCTATGTCGTCATGATTCAGCGAAGGCGGCGAGAACGGTTGATAGCGTCCTGCCTGCAAGGTATCCGTAAAGGAAACAGCTTGTGGCAGGTTCCACGGCTTCACCTGCTTGCGAACGTGCCGCACTACAATGTTGACGATCGAGGATTTCGGCCAATCCAGACAATCGCCGACTCCAGTCACGAGAACATGCTCGAGCTCAGTGTGCTCGATAACCTCCTCGAGTACGTTCGCGAAGTTCTCCAACACGACAATTGCCTTCGCGCCCGAATCCTTGAGCTGATGTTCGAGCTCGCGGGCCGTGTACAAGGGGTTCGTATTGACCACCGTGAGGCCGGCGCGCAACGCTCCAAACAACGCGATCGGATACTGAAATACGTTGGGGAGCATCAATGCGATGCGATCACCCTTCTGAAGTTTCGCGGAACCCTGCAACCAGGCCGCGAAATCTCGGGCGAGCTGATCGTACTGTGAATAGGAGATCGTCTTGCCCATGCTCGTGAAAGCGGACAGCTCGGCAAAGCGCTCGCAACTTTCTTCGAGAATCTTTACGAGCGAAGAATATTCGTTCGGATTGATCTGCGCCGGCACTCCGGGCGGATAGTTCTTGAGCCAGACTTTCTCCACGATGCCCCCTTAACGCCTTCTTATTTCTTTAGAGTGGTGCGTAGCGCTGGCCAGGCATTCTCTAGCAATCGGCTCTGCGCCTTCACCGATGGATGAATGCCGTCGTCTTGCATGAGAGTCTCGTCGAGCGCGACGCCGTCCAGAAAAAACTCAACCAACGCTACATCGTACTTCTTTGCGAGCTCCGCGTAGAGCGCATGGAATCCTTCGGCGTATGTCGTTCCGTAATTCGGTGGGATACGCATCCCGAGTAGCACGACTTTCGAACCTGCAGCCTGCGATTGCTCGATGAGATTCGCCAGATTATCCCGGATCTGCTGCAAAGGTAGGCCGCGCAATGCGTCATTACCTCCCAGCTCGATCACAACGACACTCGGTTGGTGCACTTGAAGGGCGCGCGGGAGACGTGCTCGAGCCCCGCCGGTCGTTTCGCCGCTGACGCTGGCATTCACGACGCGGTGCCCGTACCCTTGACTCGCCAACCTGCGTCCCAGCAGGGCGACCCAAGTGGAATCAACAGCGACACCATACCCGGCGCTGAGGCTGTCGCCGACGATCAGGATGACGGGTTTGTTCGAATTCCCCTGCGCCTGAATCAACGAGCTCAGCGCAAGTCCGACTAACAACAGCACACCCCTGGCCAGCGAGCCGCGCCGTAAAGAAACACGCCACATGGTCATTGCAGATCCGGTTCTCAAAGCAGAAAAAGTCACAAAGCAGGTTAGCAGTCCCGAGGGAACACTGACCATAGTCAATGAAGTGGATCTGCACATATCGAGTGCCGAAACTGTCGCGATCATCGGTGCTTCAGGTGCTGGCAAGTCGACATTGCTGGCATTACTTGCAGGATTGGACGAACCGAGCAGCGGACGCATTTGGCTCAATGGCCAAGAGCTCACGATGCTCGATGAGGATGGCCGTGCCGCCGTGCGAGCCAATCATGTCGGCTTCGTCTTCCAAAGCTTCCATCTGGTGCCATCGCTCACGGCGATCGAGAACGTCATGCTGCCATTGGAGCTTGCTGGCAGGCGCAATGCTCGCGAAGCCGCTGCCGGTGTACTCGAGCAGGTCAACTTGAGCGCGCGGCGCGAGCACTATCCGCGGCAGCTCTCGGGGGGTGAGCAGCAACGGGTTGCGATTGCACGAGCATTCGTTACTCAGCCCGCCGTGCTGTTTGCCGATGAGCCTACCGGCAACTTGGATGCGGCGACCGGAGAGCGAATCATCCAACTGCTGTTCGAGCTCAACCGGGCTTCCCAAACGACGCTCGTCGTCGTGACGCACGACACTGCGATCGCACAGCGCTGTAGCAGGACGGTACGCATCGAAGCAGGACGACTCATAGTATGAAAGCGCTGAGACTCGCCGTGCTCGCGCTCGCTCGCGATGGAAAATCAGGCGAGCTACGAGTCTTGATGTTGGCGCTGCTCGTTGCCGTTTCCGCTCTGACTGCCGTGGGCTTCTTCACCAGCCGGGTCAGCAGAGCCGTCGATCAACAAGCAGGAGAAGTCCTGGCCGCCGATCTGCGATTGCAATCGCGCTCACCGATCGATCGCGCCTATTTCGATCTCGCCAAGGAGGCCGGTCTAAAGACGGCGGAGCTCTCCACGTTTCCAAGCGTCGTGCTGAAGGACGATGACAGCGCCTTGAGCGCGATTCGAGCCGTTTCGCCTGACTATCCGCTACGCGGGCGGGTCAAGATTGCGGATGTGCCGTTTGGACCGGCGCGCGAGGCGACCCAAATGCCAGGTGCCGGCGAGGCTTGGCTCGAAGCGCGATTGTTCGCGCAGCTGGGAGCGAAAGTCGGCGATCGCATTCAGGTCGGGAATACCGAGCTGATTGCTGCGCGAGTGTTGGACTATCGGCCGGATCAAGGTTCGCAGTTCGTCGATCTTGCGCCGACGCTGATAATGCGCCTGGATGAGGTGGAAGCGACCGGCCTTGTGCAGCAAGGCAGTCGTGTTTCGTATGTAGCGTTGTTCGCGGGTGATTCGAATGCGGTGGCGAGCTTCAAGCAGCAGCTATCGGTTCGCAAGAAATCGACCGAGAGACTCGCGGATGTCACGGACGCAAGTCCGCAGATCCGATCTGCGATCGATCGAGCCGGCCGCTTTCTGAGTCTCGCTGCGCTGGTGACCATCTTGCTCGCGGCAATCGCGGTCGCGATTTCTGCACGCCGCTACGTTGCCAGGCACCTGGACACGGTTGCATTGATGAAGAGTCTAGGGGCTTCTCAGCACCTGGTGCTCGCGATCAGTGTGCTTCAGTTGCTCATGATTGCGGTGCTAGCAGGCATCATCGGAGCATTGATCGGCTATGGCGCTCAGGAAGGTATTGCCTATCTGTTGAAAGATCTCGTCCGCGGCGAGCTGCCACGGCCGGAGCTCACCGCAGGCTGGCTCGGCTTGATGACCGCGATTTCGATTCTGGTCGGGTTTGCGCTCCCGCCCTTGCTGCAGCTGCGACACGTGCCTCCCGCGCGAGTATTACGCCGCAATCTCGAGCCGCCGCCGTTGAAGTACGTGACCGTGTACGGAACAGCCTTGGCGGCTTTGGTTGGATTGCTAGCATGGCTCGTGCGCGATACCGCACTGCTGATGTATGTGTTGGGCGCGGCGCTCGTGACGTTTGCCGTATTGATCGGTGCCGGCTGGTTGCTGGTGCTATCGCTCGGTCGATTGCGCGGGACCGTCGGCGTGTCTTGGCGCTATGGCATGGCGAACATTGCCCGCCGGGGCCGGGACAGCGTTATCCAAATTGTTGCCTTCGGCCTCGGATTGATGGTGCTGCTGTTGCTCGCCGTCGTACGCGACGATCTGATGCAGGAATGGCGCGCAAGCCTACCTGCCGATGCACCGAACCATTTCATGATCAACATCCGCCCGGATCAAGCAGAGGCGGTGCGAGGTTTTTTCACCGAGCGGCAGTTCGATGCCCCCGAGCTCGTACCCATGGTTCGCGCACGCCTCGTGCAGATAAACGACAGACCCGTCTCCGAAGCAGAATTTCCTTCCGATCGCGGCCGTGAATTCGTCGAACGTGAAGCCAACTTGACTTGGTCGCAAACGATGCAAGTCGACAACAAGTTGTTAGAAGGAACCTGGTGGACGCCTGGCGATGGGACGCCGCAAGTCTCGGTCGAAATCGAGATCGCCGAAGCACTGGGCCTGAGAATCGGCGATCAGCTGACCTACGACGTCGCGGGTGAGGTCATCGCCGCTACGGTCGCGAGCTTTCGTGAAGTGCAGTGGGATACGTTTCGTCCGAACTTCTTCATGGTGTTCTCGCCGGGAGTGTTGGATGACAACACGGGTACATACATCACCAGCGTGCACGTACCGAGAGAACGTCGCCCCATCCTCATGGAGTTCATGCGCGCGTTTCCGGAAATTACGACGATCGACCTCGAAGCGATCTTGGCTCAAGTACGCGGCGTGATGGACAAGGCATCACTCGCCGTGCAGTACGTCTTTGGTTTTACGCTCATGGCCGGCATCACCGTGTTGCTCGCAGCCATTCAAGCAACGAAAGACGAGCGGCGGTACGAAAGCGCGATGCTGCGAACGTTGGGTGCTCGACGCCGTGTCGTATTACAAGGCGTCGCGGCCGAGTTCACGACCTTGGGACTGTTGTCCGGCACGTTGGCGGCGATGGGGGCCACCGCCGCTGGTTACTTTCTCGCCACGCGCGTCTTCAATCTCGACTACACGTTCGATATCACTGTCTGGGGTGTGGGATTGATTTCCGGCGCACTACTCGTAGGCCTGAGCGGCACCCTCGCGACACGCTCAGTCGTGAACCATCCGCCGGTGGAAACACTGAGAAGGGGGTAATGATCAGGGAGTAGGGGGTAGTAAGAGAGAAAACGATTCGCCTCTACTCTTATCTTGCTATCCCCTACCCCCTAGTCATTACCCCTTCCCGCTCCCCCTTATTCCAGTCCCAACCTTATCCACCCATATTCCTGCGTCTGGCCTCGCCAATTGTAGGCATCCAAGCGCAGTAGATACTCGCCGGGGCCGAACGAGGAAGAGTTCAATGCCAGACGAAGCTCGCGGTTGGAATCGCGAGTGAGGCGGCGGATTTGCATCAAGCGGCCTTCGTCGATCTTGTCGATCGTAACTTGGAATTGCGTGAACTTTCCTTCGGATACATCGACATGAAGCTCGAGTAGCTGGGGGGGTGCCAGCCAACCGAGGTGCAACGTCGGCTGCGCGGGTTGGGTACGTACTGGCTGTAGGCGATAAGTTTGGATGCTCGCAGGTGCTTGCATCCGTGCCGATCGTGTTTCGCGCTGTGTAGTCTGCAGCTGCTTTTCGAAATCATTCGCACGCATCGCAAAGATCACGACTCCCGCAAGCGCGCCGACGAGAGCTAAGAGCAACCCAAACACCACTGGTCGACCAACACCGCCGCCGCTGAATCGGCGATCGGCCGTGCGTTCTTCCTCGTAATCGAAATCATCATCCGCGGCTTCCACGGCTGCTCGAGTCGCACTGGAAGGAATCGTTTGGAAGATTCCCGTCTCGCTATCTTCTTGAGGTCGCTTCGACAGCCGAGCCTTCAAGCGCACTGGAATCGGCAGCTCATTGAGCAACGCGGGATGGTCGAGCAAGTACTTCTCGAACTCACGCGCCTCTCGAACGGTTAGCTCGCCCGCGAGGTAACGATCCACGACCTGTTCGTTTTCGATGTACTTGCGGTCCATGAGTGTGCGTCTGCTGGGTTGATCGTGCGCGCGGGCTCAAGCATAACAATGCCTGCGAGGTTTACGGGCTGGCTCTTGCCGATTCTTTCGCGCACAGCGCACATTGTGGCCAGTACTGCTTAGCGATGTGATCCAAGGTCCAGCGGTTGCCAGCCTCGAAGTGCTTGCGCAGGGCTAAGGAGGCCGCATCGTCTGTATATCCCAGGCCGACGATTCGCACATGCGTCATCTCCGCGCCGGAGGGTGTGAAGTACAAGACCGTCCACATCGATTTGATTGCGTCGCGTTCAGGCAAACTCGCAGGCGCTTGTTTGACTTTCAGGGCCAGCATGCGCTCGGGTTCATACGCAAGGATCTCGTTCACGATGGTTTCCTGATCCCCAAGTTGGCCTTTCGGATCGTAGTGAGCCCGAATCTCCCCGCCGATTCGCAAATCGACCTCCGCTTGTGAGGCCCCGGTGCGCTTGAATCCGTCCGAGGTGGTAAATAAACGCCAGACCTCTGCAATCGGCGCGTTGATGAAGGCTTCCGTCACTTCGGGTTCTGCTGCAGGTGCAGCGCCCGCTATCAGCCAGCCGTACAGGATCAGGAAAAAGGGCGATCGTTTCATTGAGACTCCGTGGAGGACGGGCACGTTTTTAGCGCCTAACGCGCGGCGTACCGCTGGTCGGAACCGAGCATTCGACGCATTATTGTTGCAGACCTCTGGCCGATACTGCGATGCTGTGAATGATGCTCTGATAGCTCAGTTCTTAAGCGGGGCGATCGCGGCAGCCGTTTGAAATGCGATTCCTCGCCGATAGCTTTCCAACAACGATTGGCCATTGCGACGTTGAACATCGCACTCGTATACAACAACAGCGCCTCCAGATGAAACCTCGAAGCAGCGATTCGAAGCCATGATTTTGACCCTGCAAGTTGTCGGCGAGAAGGCTCAGAACTTGGCTGGCGCCAGTCGCAAGGTCTTCAAAGCCATCGGCGGCACAATTGGCCGGTTGCCGGACAACGACTGGGTCTTCGCCGATCCGTATGTATCCGGCCGTCATGCGCTGATTCGTTACGTCAATGGCAAGTACTTCATCGAAGACACGAGCACGAACGGTGTCTACGTGAATTCACCAGAGAATCGCCTGTCTCGCACTCAGCCCCATCCCTTGCAGCACGGGGATCGGCTGTTTATCGACACGTACGAAATCCACGTGTCTATCGAGGCGGATCCTGCGGCCAAATCGCGAAGAGATCCTTTCGCAGATCCGCGCACTGTGCATTCGGGAGCGCGCAAAGCGGCTGGCGAAGAAGACCACACTGCGAACTTCACCATGGAAGATGTCGAGGAGTTCGACGAGTTCGAGGACGTAGATGCAGCGAATGCCACACAATGGCATGGCGATTTGAAGCAGCGGCAGGCGCCGGCCTCCGCGCCCCTCGAACGGCTCGTATCCTCGAGCGCGGCGAATAAGCCGCTTACGCGGCCCGCAGCACATTTGCCGGCACCGAGAGTAGAAAACGTCGCGCAAAAAGCCCATACGGAGCCGTCCGATTCGAAAGTGAATCTGGAAGCATTGTTGGCAGCCGCCGGCATCGAAGGCTTGGAACCCACGAGCGAAGCGGCGCAAGTGCTTGGCGAAGTTCTGCGCACGTCGGTTGCAGGGGTGATGGAAGTGTTACGCGCGCGCGAGCGCATGAAAGACGAGCTGCGCATGCGCGGGACGACGTTCAAGGTGGCGAATAACAATCCATTGAAGTTCTCCGCAAACGTCGATGACGCATTTCATAATTTGCTCGTCAAGCGCAACCCGGCGTATCTGCCACCCGCAGCCGCCTTCGAAGATGCCTACCGAGATGTGCGCGATCATCAAACCGCCATCCTAATGGCGATGCGGCTCGCATTCGAAGCAATGCTCTCCCACTTCGATCCAGCGCGGCTTCAGGAGGATTTCGATCGGCATTTGAAGAAAGGCTCGATCCTGGGTGTGCCGGCAAAGCTTAGGTACTGGGATTTGTTCCGCGAACGCTACGGCGATATGGTGAAAGATGCCGATGCAAGCTTTCGCAGTCTTTTCGGCGAGGAATTCGCGAAAGCATACGAGGAACAACTTGCCCGATTGAAGGCGCTGAGCTGAGACGAAGCGCGCGCCGCTGTTGTTATGATCGACCTGCGCTGCTGAATGGATATCGCGCTTGCTTGAAGACACCCTAGTCGACCAAGACATCCAACCTCGGTTCGTCTCCTCAGGCCGGACGGATATAGGCAAATTACGCCCTTCGAACCAAGACGCGTTCGCGCGAATGGATGATATCGGCGCGTGGATCGTTGCCGATGGCATGGGCGGCTATCGAGACGGCGATGTCGCAAGCCGCATGGTTTGCGATGCGCTTGCAAACTTCGAAGCGGGCAAGCGCATCGAAGATGCGATTCAGAGCGTGCGCGACCGCGTTTCGGAGGTCAACCGCCAGCTCTTCAAGGCGGCAACCCGCATCGTCAATCCAATCGTAAGCGGCAGTACCGTGGCAGTGTTACTTGCCCGCCGCACATCCTGTGCCGTGCTTTGGGCCGGCGATAGCCGGATTTACCGCTTGCGTCACGGCCGAATGACTCAGCTCACCACCGATCATACTTGGGCGGCGGAGCTCAATATTCAGAACGCAGGCGAAGAAGCCGATCATGCGATCACGCGCGCGGTCGGCGGCGAGAGTGTCTTGTCACTCGACCTGCGTCGGGACGATGTGCACATCGGCGATCGCTTTCTCTTATGTTCCGATGGCCTGACACATGAAATCGGCGATGAGCTCATCGCCGAGCTCCTTGCGCACGGCGGCGTGGGCGACAGTGCGAACGCGCTGATTGACGCGACGCTACGGGCCGGCGCGCGCGATAATGTCACTGTCGTCGTTGTCGAAGCGCAATAGCTTGTCTCGAACCTTCACCGAACTATTGACTCGCCTCACCGAGGGCGAAAGCTCTTTGGCTGAAGTATGCGAGGAGGCCAAAACTCTTCTGCACCGCCGCAATGAAGCGCCAGAGGCGTGCTTGACGTTGGTGCGAACCCAGTTAGCCGCGGGGCGGATCGAGGCAGATCAGGCCGCCGCATTGTTGGATGTGTTGCAAGCGTCTGCGGATATGACGTCGCGTTCACGTCCCTCGTCCGAAGCATCGCTAGAGCGCGCAGCGCCGCAGGTTCAAAGTGCGGGCTCGAGCATCGGTTCGAGTGCTTCGCACACTGGTCCGAAAACAGAGGTCATTGCGAGCCGCCTTGTGCAAACGCTCGCAGAGGCGGAGCCCGGGCCGAGCGGTCCGTTGCGGCCTGGCTGCGTGATCAAGAACCGCTTCGTACTGGAAGCGGAGCTCGGCAAGGGCGGCATGGGGCTGGTCTTTGGCGCGGTTGATCGGCGCAAGGAAGAGGCAACTGACCCCAACCCGCGAGTTGCCTTGAAGGTGCTGAACGCGGACTTTCAGCGCCATCCGCAAGCATTCATCGCGCTACAGAGAGAAGCCCGCAAGGCGCAGTCGCTGGCACACCCAAACGTCGTCACCGTCTTCGATTTCGATCGAGATGGAGACGTCGTTTACATGACGATGGAGTTGCTCACCGGTCGCTCACTCGAATCGATCGTACGAGAGGCGCGCGATGTCGGTATCCAACCTGAGTTGGCGCTGCCGATCATTCGCGGAATCGCCGAAGGACTTGCCTATGCACATCGCAAAGGCATCGTTCATTCCGATCTGAAACCCGGGAATATTTTCGTCACCGAGGATGGCACGCCGAAGATCTTGGACTTTGGCATCGCACGAGCGGTACCGAGCTCGACGGCACACGATGAACGAGACTCGTTCGATGCTGGCAGCCTTGGCGCTTACACGGAGGCTTATGCGACGAATGAGATGGTCGAGGGAAGCGATCCGCATCCTGCGGACGATATGTACGCCCTGGGCATCATTGCCTACGAGCTGTTGTGCGGGTGTCATCCATATCAACGCCACAGTGCTCCGAGCGCACGCGACTTAGGCATTGAGCCCGAGCCCCTCAAGGGATTGAAGCGCAAAGAAGCACGCGCGATCGCCGCCTGTCTTTGCTTCGACAGAAAAGATCGTCCGCAAGACGCCGCCGAGTTCCTCAAGCTGTTTCGCGGCGTCGCCCCGTTGCAGCGCATCTCGATCGCGGTGGCTGCAGTATTGGCGCTCACGGCAGGGTATCTTTCGTATCAAAATTATCTCGAAACCGGTCCCGCGGTGCCCATTACACAGTTATCCGCCGAGCAGCAGCAGGCGTTTCGCGCGCGGATGGCACAGGGCAACGAGGAGTGGGCGTTTTTTGAGCGCGACGGAATTAGCGTGGCCTTGATCGCCGCCATCGACCTGTACGCGGATGCCTACCGAGTACATCCTCGAAATCGAGAAGCGGTCGCGGCGCTCAATCAGGCGGCGAACGCGCTATTAGACAGTGCAACTTCTGAAGAGCAGCGGCGCGTGTACGCCCGCGATCTACAGGCGCGCAGCGAACATTTTCGCGAGTACGAACCGGTCGTCGACGCCGCCAAGTAGTTGCTCGGCGCCCCGATCTGCGAGAGGTTTTGAGTGCGATTCGATCCGAAAGCGCGCGGCGAATCGAAATCTGGTGTAATCGCGCCCTTCTCGAACCTCTTTTAGTACAGCCCAAGATGAGCACGAGCCCGCGCACCGCCGTCACCCCGACCCGAGACGAAAATTACGCCGAGTGGTATCAGCAAGTCATTCGTGCGGCTGATTTGGCCGAAACCTCCGCCGTCCGTGGATGCATGGTCATCAAGCCATGGGGGTACGCGTTGTGGGAGAACATGCAGCGCGCGCTCGATGACATGTTCAAAGCGACCGGGCACCAGAATGCTTACTTTCCGCTGTTCATCCCTTTGTCCTTCTTACAGAAGGAAGCAGCGCACGTCGAAGGATTCGCCAAGGAATGCGCCGTCGTTACACATCACCGCTTGGAGTTGAACGCGGAAGGCAAACTCGTGCCGGCGGGCGAATTGGAGGAACCCCTGATCGTCAGGCCCACCTCTGAGACGATCATCGGTGATGCCTTCTCGCGTTGGGTGCAAAGTTATCGAGATTTGCCTCTACTCATCAATCAATGGGCAAACGTCGTGCGATGGGAGATGCGCACACGCATGTTCCTGCGCACGGCGGAATTCCTGTGGCAGGAAGGCCATACCGCGCACGCCACGCGTGAGGAAGCGGTTGAAGAAACGATGCGTATGTTGGATGTTTATGCAACCTTCGCCGAAGACTGGATGGCCGTGCCGGTCATCAAAGGCGAGAAGACTGCGGGCGAGCGCTTTCCTGGCGCCGAACAAACCTACTGCATCGAAGCGATGATGCAGGATCGCAAAGCACTGCAAGCCGGAACCAGTCATTTCCTGGGTCAGAACTTCGCGAAGGCAAGCGAGATTCAATTCCTCGATCAACATGGCGCGCATCAGTTTGCGTGGACGACGAGCTGGGGCGTCTCGACTAGGCTGATCGGCGGATTGTTGATGACGCACTCGGATGATGATGGATTCGTGTTGCCGCCGAAGCTTGCGCCGACCCATGTTGTCATCATTCCGATCTATCGCTCTGAGCAAGACCGTGCCCGAGTGATCGAGTATTGCACTGGTGTTGCTCGCGAGCTTCGTGCGCAACGCTTCGCCGATCGGCCGATCAATGTGATCGTCGATGAACGCGAAGAGCGCGGCGGCGACAAAGTGTGGCATTGGATCAAGAAAGGCGTGCCGATTCGATTGGAGATCGGCCCGAGGGATATCGAGAAGGACGCCTTGTTCGTCGGTCGTCGTGACCGTGCGCC
>JAICPY010000179.1 GCA_025929585.1 Steroidobacter sp. | reverse complement strand
CTGTGGAGTTTCGTAGCCGATGCGAGCTGCGATGTCGCTTATGGCTGTGCGCGAATTTGCGATCAGATGCTTCGCAAACTGCATCCTGAGTCGCTGGATCGTCGCACCGAGCGATTCGCATGCCAAGGCGCGATATACACGCATGAAATGGAATTCGGAGAGGTGTGCGTCTCGTGCGAGGGCGTAAATCGGCGGTATCGGTTGGCCTTCAGCAATACTCTCCGATATTTTCTGCACGACGCGATCTATGCGCCGCAGATACTCCGCGCGGCTCGATCTCTTCATTGCACACTCCACTGCCAACGCGCCTGAGCATGGCAGATCTAAACGTGCCTGGCGTGTCCAATCCTGCGCACTTGCATTGACAGTCGGCGTTCGGCCAAGGTGCAAAAGATCGGGCGAGAAGCGCTGTGTGCAAGCTCACTGACGCAACAGCGATCAGTGTGGCTATTGTGGCGGATTCGCGAAAGCTGTTGGCCCTTCACGCGTGAAGTGGAACCTTACCAGCATTGTCCGCTGCTCTGGTGAATCCGTTGGCGTAAACGTCCACTGCTTCGCCGCTGCGAGGGAGAGCCGCTCGAAGTATCGGCTCGGACCGGGATCGGCCGAGGCTGCTTCGATAACTGTACCCTTGTTGTCGATGATGACTCGAATCGACACCCTGACTGTTCCGCGAATGGTTTGAAGTGCGCTTTGAGGGACGTCCGGAATGACTTCGTTCACCGGTGACTCCGGCACGTCCGATTTGACTGGTGCTGTCGCAGCAGATCCGGCCTCTGCTGACGTAGCGTTCGCTGATCTTCTTTCGGTGCTTAAAGGAGCGAGCTTCGCGGAGGGCGCGGCGCGGACCTCGGGGGGCACCTCGTCCGATGTAGGTGTGGGCACCGGAGGTTGAGGCTCCATTGTGTCTGATGCTTCGTTGACAACAGATGCGGAAGTCGGACCGCTCCTAAGCACACTAAAGGCGAGCCAAGTCAGTGTCAGCAGTGCAGCGACACCGAGCACAAGCGCAAGCGTGCGTCTGTTCAATCGCTGAGGGACAGCGGACTTGAGAGGCGCTTCCGGAGTTATTTCCACGCGTATCACCAATCGAAGCCTAGAGGACTCGCTTGGCTGTGACGTGGCGGTGGCCGCCGGCTCCGCCTGTGACTTCTCTATCTCCACTCCGCAGTTTGCTCCCCGGGGACTACGCGAATGAGGGTCGCGCAAAAACGTTTCGCAGCGGCACTCTACAGCCATATGGAACGCACGAAAAAAAACGGATCTGCCCATGAGTCCCTATGCTGGCGAAAGGCGCATGAGCGCTCTTACCATAATTCGGGCGCGACTGCCCAGGGAGAAGGCCGTTTCCAACTCTCGGCTGCGGACGTATGATCGTTTGAAAGCAGCGGTGCGTGAGTTTCTTCACGCAATTACAACAATCGAACAAAGAGAAGCTCATGAAGATGATTGAGCGGGTGGGCTACGGTTGCATTCGCAACGGGGCCCTGATGGTGGTCGGTGTGATCCTCGCGGCGTTTGCTCAGTCCGGCTCAGCTGCGACGGCGCAAGTCCTTCGCAATATCAACGAGGTGATCGTTCCTGAGAGCTCGTTTCCAGCGCCGATCGGTGTCCTCAACGGACGGTATCTCTTCGGTGCGCGCGATCGCGAGGGAAATGCACTGTGGAGCACGGATGGAACTGCGGACGGAACGAGGCTCCTGCGACACTACGGACAGGGTGCGGGTGCTTTCTCCTCACCGGACCACGTCAATATGGTCGAGATTGACGATCGCGCCTATTTCGTTGCGGGGGACATGACTAGCGGGTCCGAGCTGTGGACCACGGACGGTACGAGTGTAGGCACCCAACTCGTGATCGACTCGTATCCGGGTCCTGAGGGAAGCGGGGCGCGCATCCACGGCAGCCTCGGTGCACAGATTCTGTTCACCGCCTTTAGTCAAGACGCCTTCCATCTATACATCACTGATGGCACGGCTGCGGGCACGCGTGCGTTGACAAGTCACGTTGGCTCAAACGAGGGTCTGATCACCTCGAGTATCTTCGTTGCTGACGACAAGGTTTACTTCGTCACTTACGGGTATCAATACGATTATCAGATTTGGGTGAGTGACGGGACGCTCGCGGGGACACGGGCTGTCACCAATCCCTATAGCGGCGCGACCGGCAACTCCGCTGAAAGTCCGCGCAGATTTCACCGCCTGGGCGATCTGCTGTTTTATCAAAGCGGCGGCTATCTTTGGACTATAGACATTACGACGGACACGATTGCCGCAGTGACGAGCGAAGACGGCTCGCCCGGATTCGGACCTCCTACTACGGGATGGGGAGAGCTGATCGTCATGGAGGGCTTTGTAATGTTTTTGAGCTCAGGCAGCCAGATCGCAAGTCTCGATTTGTGGCGCTCGGATGGAACTTCCGCAGGAACGTATCGCGTGGCTGTCGTGCATCCTAGTAGCGCCGACTTCAGCGAGTTGCAATTTCCTGTCTTCGAGAAGGTCGGGGCGTACGTCGTCTACATCAGTTCCAACAGCGAACACGGATCGCAGCTCTGGAGTAGCGACGGCACCAGTGCGAACACGGTGCGACTCACGAATGCCACGAAGCCTGCAAATGCAGCGTACCAAGTTGCCATTCCGATCGGCGTGAAAGCGGATCGCGGCTATTTCACGATTTCAGATGGTGCGAATACGGATACGTGGTCTGTGTGGGAGACCGATGGGACTCCGGAAGGAACGAGGACTGTCGCGGGCCTTCCGGCCATGGATCACGCGCACGCGGGCTTGACGCGAGTGGCGGGCGAGGCTGAGAAAATCTTCTTCAATACCTATCGTGACACTCAGGGATCGATATGGAGCTATGACCCCGCGGCACGCAAGGTCGTGCTACTCAGAGAAGGGATGGGGTTTGCCAGTTACGGACATTTTTACGACGGGAGCTTGTTGTACTTCTCTCACACCGATCCAGTGATCGGCGAAGAGCCCTGGGTCAGCGACGGCACTCCAGGAGGCACTCGATTGCTGGCTGATATGCACGCTCAAAGCATGTCCGATCTGGGTTCCGGTCCGCACGAGCTCGTGGAATTGGATGGACGACTCTACTTTGTGGCGGATGATGGTGTTCATGGCCGCGAGTTGTGGGTATCTGATGGCACGAGCTCGGGCACGAATCTGCTGGTCGATATCTATCCCGGCCTCGATAGCTCGAATCCAAACCATCTCGTCGCTGCGAATGGCTCACTCTTGTTCTTCGCGAGCGATCATACCGGCGTGTTCGGAGGCACCTCTAGACTCATGCGCCTGGATCCCGACACGGGAGCCGTCGAGCGCTTATCGGATCTTGCACCTCAGGCTGCCGTGGATGACCCGCTAACCTCGGCGTGTCGGCAAGATGAGCCAGTCATGATGCGAGGCAGTGTCTATTTCGCAGCCCAAGATGGCTGGGATCTCGAGCTGTGGAGAAGCGACGGGACAGCGGAGGGGACCGTACAAGTTGCGAATCTCAACCGCGATCTCTCTTCGATGCCCTGTTCGCTAACGGTCTGGCGCGATCGCATCTACTTCGTTGCGTATGGTGAGGATGGGTTCGAACCATGGGTCTCGGACGGCACGGACACCGGCACAGTGCAGCTCGCGAACATCGAACCGGGCCAAGCGAGCTCGTTTCCTAGAGCTTTCACCGCTTTCGAGGACGCTCTTTACTTTGGCGCAGCGCAGTCAGCACATGGGGCGGAGCTGTGGCGGACGGATGGCACGAGTTCGGGCACGAGTCTGGCCTTTGACTTAGCACAGGGCACCGCATCTTCATACGCGATTCCTCTCGGAGTGGTGAACGGCAGATTGTTACTTGGTGTAGCGGTGCAAAGTGTCGAGTCTCCGAACACCTACGAGCACCAGCTGTGGGTCACGGATGGGACGGGCAATGCAACGCGCCTTACAGACGTGGCATTCGATCCGGACGTCGATGTCCTCATTAGCGGCAAGCACGCGTACTTCGTCGGTGGCGAGGGCGATGAAGCGAATGCATGGGTGTCGGATGGCACACCTGCGGGGACAAGAGTGTTGCGCGATGTCACTTCGGCGGATACATCCGGCATTGCATGGTTCGGGGATTTTCACGGAATGATTGTCATCGCGGTTGCGGCCGCGGACGGTGAAATGCACCTCTGGCGTACCGATGGCACGGAGTCCGGCACGGTTCTGACGACCAGCATCGTTGCACAGCCTGCTGTGGCGCCGCAGCCGTATCCCACGAGCCGCAGTCAGCGTCTCGCGGCAGGTCAGACATTCTTCTTCGTCGCAAGCGAAACTCTCACTGGTGCTGAGCTGTTCGGACTTTCCAATGATGCGCCGATTGCTCGAGCAGATACGGCGACGTCGGCGAGTGGCGCGAGTGTGACCATCGAAGTGCTCACCAATGATAGCGACGAAGATGGCGCGATCGATCCGGAAAGTGTGCGCGTTACGGTCGGCCCTGCTAATGGAACCGTCGCGCTCGCGAGCGGTGGAGAGCTTGTCTACACGCCTACGAGTGGATTCTCGGGTTCCGACTCCTTTGTTTATACGATGGCGGACCTTCAAGGAGCGAACTCGAATGCAGCGACTGTGACGATCACGGTTACCGCTCCTCCAACTCCGGCGCCGACTACACCGCCCACCACGGGCGGGGGGAAAGGCGGTGGCGGAGGATCGATGAGGTACCTAGCGCTGCTCGGTTTCCTTACGCTTGCGGTCCTGCGATTTTTACGTGTGTATGTCGATCGTGCTCGCAACCACTCCAGACGTCTGTCGATCAACACACGGACAGCACAGCATCAGTTCGTATCGCAACGCATGGATGATCGCGGCCACGTTTCGTCACTTGATGGCCGATTTGCTTATCCACCTGCACAGAACTGAATCTGTTCTTTCGAAGTAAGCAGCTCAGTTGCAGTCCGCGAGCGAATCGATCCAATCACGGATCAGTCTCACGCCCGCGGCATCGACTTGTGCCCCGAGGCCCACCGGCGGCATGGCGTCGGCAACGCCCCGAAGGTTCATGCGCGTGGGCAGCACGGAGCGGTCGGACGCACCCGGCGCGATCAGTCTCGCGTCGGTGATGCCGATCTCGCCAAGTGTGGGCAGGACATCGCAGGTATTGGTATCGGCGAGCGTCGTCGCGTAACGCAGATCCATGTTGGAGGTCGTCGGACCGCTCGGACGATGACATTGCGAGCAGTTAGTGTGCAGATACGCGCGCGCGCGCTCCTCGAGCGTGGCTGCCGTACCAGTCGGATCCGGATACGGGGTCTCTGCTGCCGGATCGGCGATTGGTGGTGTCAACGTCTCGATAGCGTTGAGCGTCACGAGTTGATGCGCATCGCGACCGGTTTGCGGATACGTGATGTTGGAGGCGAGTTGTCGTGTTTCCAAGCCGAGCGAGCCGCCCGCTGCTTGGGTGTGGCACTGCAGGCATTGCGCTTCGCTCGGATAGATCCACGTTTGTTCGCCGATTGTCACTTGCTTGCCGCCGCGCACCAGCATCGCGTCGTTCCCCTGCGTACTCCACTCGTAGGTATAGCCCGCCCAGACGCCGTCGGGATGGCGCATGAAAAGACGCGTCTCGATCAGGCGGTCATCGAGATGGAAATTCTTCATGAGCACCGAGCCGCTTGGAAAATCCCAATCGCCGTCTGCACCGACCGTGATGTTCTGTCCGTCCGGCAATGCGATCCAGCGCTCCTTCACAGCGCCATCGGACCAGAAAGGCGCGTTCGGTGCGTAAGGGATGAGACCGCTTGCGGGCTTCGTTGGATCGGACGGATCCACGCAGCCGGTCAAGGAAAGTTGCGTGGCCACACCTTCGCCTTCGACTTCGCTTTCGGCGCCGGTGACACGATGCAGGTCGCCTTGCATGTTCACGACGTAGAGCTCGCCGTCATTGCCTTCTCCGAACGAGGAAATGTTCAATCCTGACTCGAGTCCACCGGTCATCGTCATCGTGGGCTGCGTGTCGTTCGGAATGTCCCAGATGCGCCCGGACACGAAGTCGCCGAAGACGTAGCGGCCGACAAGCGCCGGGACCGCTGTTCCTCGATAGACGTAGCCACCGGTGACAGCACGCCCTAACGTGCGCTCGTACTCGGCAATCGGCGGCTGCGGATTCTCCGGCGTGTCGCAGATCATGTCCGTTGTCCTTATCGTGCCCTCGAAGCAGCGCCAACCGTAGTTGCCGCCGCGCACGACGCGATTGATTTCTTCGCGCGCTGTCTTCCCGACGTCGCCGAGCCAGAGCTCGCCGGTGTGCCGATCGAAGCTCCAACGCCAAGGATTGCGTAAGCCCCAAGCGTAGATCTCCGGACAGTTCTGCTCGCTGGTGCCGTTTACGTTGCACAGCTCAGTGCTGTCGGCGAACGGATTGTCCGGCGGAATACGATAGAGCGCCGTGCCTGTGGTGCCTGTGATGTCGATGCGAAGCATCTTCCCGAGCAGCTTGTTGAGGTGCTGGGCAGCGTCGATCGACGCGCTATTGCCGTCGCCTACGCTGAGATAGAGAAAACCGTCGGGGCCGAACGCGATGTGACCGCCGTGGTGATTCACGCCGGGCTTACTGATAGTGAGGATGACGCGCTCGGAATCGGGATTCAGCGTGAGCCCGCCGTCGGGGGAGGTGAATTCCGATAAACGCGTATCCGGTCCGCCGCCCGTGCGCTGCATGGCTGTGTAGGTCAGATATACGCGCGGGGTCGCGGGGAAATCCGGGTGAAACGCCATCCCGAGCAGGCCGCATTCGGCGCACGAGGATTCGACGAGCGCGTCGATGTCCATGAACACCGAGGAAGCTGCGACGCTTGCGTTGTTCTCGAACACCCGTACGACGCCGACCTTCATCGCCACGAACCACCGGCTCGCATCGCCCGGCGCCTGTAGCATCAAGATGGGATTGGGCGAAGCAAAAGTAATCGGATCTCTAAACGAGAGGTTCGCAAACGCGGGCTCAGTACCGATGGTGACGCTGCCCGTTGCACGCGCGGGCGCGAGGCAAGTCTTGTTGCTGGGCCGCGCGTCTAGTCCACTGGTCTCAGGTGTCGGCGTCGGTGCCGGTGGTACGGGCTCTGTCGGTGGACCGGGCATCGCCGGCGGAGCTGGCGGTGGGGTTTCCCGCGCAGCTCCATCGCCGCTATCACAGCCGGCGACTAGGAAAGCCAAAGACAACAACGTCGCCGTTGCGTGTCTAGCCTGTGGCATGGGGCTCTCGTTTGTGGTTCAGCGTTGCGCGTGATCTCCGTTACGCTTGGCACGTCGCGTTCGTTCCTTCGTGCACGATGCGCGCACATTGGCAATATCTACATCTATTCACGATCAAGCAGTTGCGCTTGCGGCGTGAATGTCGCTGTGCGAGCTATCGCAGGTCCTCATAGAGCAACGTGGAGTTGCGCAAACGCCTACTGATCGCCGCGGCTCCGCTGTGCGAGCAGCTGAGTCACGGTTGTGATGTCGGGGAAGATGCTTTGCCGTTCTTAGTTATCGGCGGGGTTGGGTAGCCGCGCGCCGAATGATGGCTGTTTGTCGAATCCGGGGATCAGTGAATCTGCTGCAGTGCCCGACTATCCGGCAAGCACGCTCCAGAACAGCATCAGGAGACACACCGATGGTATCGGCGTGCATTGCGCGCTATCTTTGTCGCGACAACAAAAGCGCAGGGTGACGCGCTGCGATAGCAAAGTGAAAGAGCAGAAGCAGATTGCCGTT
>JAICPY010000209.1 GCA_025929585.1 Steroidobacter sp. | reverse complement strand
CGACATCTTGCATATACGTGCGCATCTCCGCGACGTACATTCGGCCGTTGCCATCGAAGACGATCATCACCGGCTCGGCGATGTGGGGCTCGGTCAGCACGGGCTCGAGCCGGTAACCATTCGGCAACTCCATCGTCGCCACGGACGCTTCGGGCGTCAGCGCTCTGGAGGGCGGTGATGACGCGGCGGTAGTACCGTCGCCGTGAGCGTGGAAGTGTTCATGGGCGTGGTCACGGGCGTGTTCAGTCGGCGTCGAACACGACGCCAACAGGAAACCCGACACAACGATTGGAAGGAGACGGATGAAATTCTTCTTGGGTAGATTCATGAAAGAGGGAACGAGAAGCCGCAACTACGGCGTTGGTTTGGAAATGGGACACGAGCGACGGGCGCCTCAAGGCAGCTTACCTGAGCTCGAAGTTGAGGTCAGAAGGCATCGAGAATTCTTGGCAAATGGCGACTTCCACACCTCGGCGAGAACGAGGATGGACCCACGCTCTCAATCTCGTTGAGGGCAGAATCAGCTCAATAAACGACGTCACGAAGAAGGCGAGCCGCTTTGCGGCAAGCGAGCCTACAAGGTGAGCCGCGGGCAGCAAGCGGCGAAGACTGGCAGGCCAGATGGCCAAGGACTGATGGTCGTGTCGCTTGATGACCATCCAGAAATGCGCGTGTTCGAGAAGCCGTCCGCGCAACAGGTCTCGTGCCTTGGCGGGAGCGACGGATCGGGGGACTGTTCACGAAGCTCGACTACTAGATCGGAGTAAGAATTAAGATGGACCCTCGCATGACGCAAGGGTGACGGAGGAAGAATCCATTCACTGTCCGCTACCGCTTCCGATCGGACCGAGATAGATCCTCGCATCCACAAGGTGACGAGAGAAGCATCTATGCGCTGTCCGCTACCGCGTTCGAAGCGGACCGAGATAGATCCTCGCATCCACAACGCATACGCACGGGTGATGGAGTTGGTGAAGTATCTTGAGATCGAGCGGAGCAACCACCTGCCGAGCTCAGTCGACTCGCCTACCAGTTTCGCTGGCTCGCCTGCTTCAGGCTCGCTTGCCGCAAACCGGCTCGTCCACTCGCTCACCCACCCTCCACCTCCAACACTCCCCGCTCGACCTCCTCCCTATTCGCACTCGCAAACGTCTGCGCATAGCGCGCATGACTAAACGCCAATGTCAGCGCTTCCACTTTGCCGGGAGCGCGACGTTTCACGTGAACGATACGTACCGGTTGCTGATAGCTCGTCTGCTTCCCTCTCGGCTTCTGCAGCGCATAGCTACCGAAGATCATTGCGAAAACCGGTACCGCGACGAGAAAGAAAGCCCACGCGCCGACAACACTCGGCAGTGGAGTGATCATCGCAACCATTCCCGCGGAGACACTCAAGATCGCCGAGACAAGCGTCTTCTTGATCGATCCCACGGGCGCTTGCGTTGCGCTGCGTACGCATCGCTTGCAGTAGGGAAGCTCGATCTGAAACGCGAATCTACCGTCTGGCTTCCAGCCGTGACTCTTGCTCAACGGCGTCGTCACCGGCCTGATGTCTTCCGCCTCACCGCAGTTACAGCAGAAGAACTGCGGGACATGCAGAGCCAAATCATCATCTACTCGAGCGAGGACTGAGGTCACGCGAATGACACCTCTTAGCGGCCGAAGGTGAGAATAGCCGTCTGGGTGAACGCATCCTATCTGAGTGGACGTGCGTAGAGGATAACCAAGAGATTACGGCCCGATTCCATCGGCAGACTGGCGCGCCCCAGGAGGGCCGCTCTCCTAGCAGGAACGCGTTCGCAGGTCAGAGAAAGATTTGACGCCGGCCAAAGAAGTTGTTGCTAGTACGGAGCGGGCTAGATGCCTGTAACCAGGAAGTCGAGCGCAGCAATGATCGTATTGCGACTGCTGGCAACGGATCCTACCTCAGCGCCAAGCTCGCTTGCTGCGATTCCAGCCAATTGCGGGGTTAACATCACGTACTTGTGCCCTTCCACATCAATTATGGGGGTCAGATCTTTCAGCGGCCTTTTGCCGATCGTAGTCTGCTTGACGAGCGGAACTACGACTCGCGTACGTAAGTCTCGGAGAAGATCAGACTGCACGTTGACTAGGAAAGGAAAGGCTCCGCGGGTCCTCGGATTCTTGTTCTTGTGAACTGAGAACTGCGCCACTAGAAGCTCCGAGTGCCGTCGGACATGACGCCATGTTCCTCAACGAAATCGTTGTAGTCAGCTATAGCATCGCTATTCTCTCGAACCCAACGCTCCCTCTTAGCGGCGGCCACTTTTTCGACCAACGCTTCTTCCAACACGGCCGAAAGATTCACGCCAGCCTCTCGTGCAGCATTCAGGAGGTCGCGATTCACACTGAGATTTGCGGCCTGCTTAGGTGCTTTTCTATCGTAAACGTGAGCCATAGATACCTCGGTGCGTATTCTATGCGCATGCGCTATGCGCATCAAGGGCGCGCGCACGGGAGTCGCAAGGAGCCAGAGTGTGAAGAGAGGTTCGAGCACCCTCAAACTTAGGGAGGGATCCTCGCTACGCCCGCCTACGTAAGGATGACGAAGCGGGCAATTACCCTCTTCCCTGCCATCCGGCGGCCATCCCGCCACGGCCTACTATCGCGAGACCCCTCCTGTCGACAAAGTCGACCGTCACTTCTCGACCGGCGTCTCCCACCCATCATAATCCCCACCCAACTGCTCCGCCTTCCTCCTCAACTGAATCGTGTGGTGTGTGAGCTCACTCAATTCCAGGGTCCCCTGATGATGCAATCTCACGCAGTACTTCCCGTCATCCGCCGGTCCTGAATACTCCTCGTCGTGCACGAACCCGTTCTTCTCCGCCCAGTCGACAAAAGGTCGCGCTGTCGCTTCAGCATCGAAGTAAGTCCAATGATCGATCTGCCGCACAGACGTTCCGTCATCGCCTTGCGCCTTAGCTGCATCGATGACGCGCATATCGTGGAGGACTCGCCAATCATCCGCGGTGGGATAGAGCTCGCGGAAGTACATCGCGTGCTGAACGTCGGCTCCATAATCTGCGGACAGCGCAAATCCATACTGAGCTGAGAGTGACTCGATTGTTCGAATCCAAGCCGCTTCTTTCTGTGAGGTGTAGATATAGAAATATCGATAGCCACCCACCGTAACGCGCCCCACGTACCAATCTTTCGCGGCTACCGCGAATGCTTCCAGGCGATCTTCGACTGCCTTTGCGGGTTCGAAATCTTCATCGGTTGGAAGACCGTTTGGATGAAGGTTGCAATACGTGAGCCTGACTTTGCAGAGCATCTTCGGCGCTTGGTGCACGCTGTCTTTGATGCCTACGTCGACGGAGATGAACGCGCGATCCTCACCCATCGTGCAAGGAAAGAACTCCCACTGATCGCTCACGCGACAACCTCGCGCATGAGACAAGAACGCGGACGTCTCATGCGCCTCGCGTGCCCCGACACTCCGGAAACCCACGACATCCCCAGAAAGAGCCGCCGGCCGTCGCTCCACGTCGTGCGAGTCGCTTAATCATGCCTCCACCGCATTCCGGACACGCCGGTACCGCTTTGTTTACTTCTGTATTCGGGTTCAGAGCACCTGCGTGGATCTCTCTGACCATCCTCTCCAACGAATCCCCATCCACCAGCGCAATACCCGCCTCTTCCGCGAACGCTCGCGCCTCTGTCGTATCCGTGCCTGACGTCACAAAGAACCCATCACGCACACCCTTCGCACTCATCACACCCGCGAACTCGCGAATCGGCTTGACGCCGATCTTCAGCACCTTCCACTGCTTGCATTGAACTAAGAACCTCTGCCCTTCGCGATCGAGCACGAGATCAATACCGCCATCGGCGCCGCCTCCTCCGTTCTCAATCACCCGATAGCCGAGCCGACGAAACGCTTCGCCAACCATGATCTCGAATTGTTGCCAGGAGAGTTTGCGGATCTCGTCGATGCGGGTTTGCTGATCGAACTTGCGGCGGATGAAAAAGGAACGGATCGCGCTGCCGGCTGCAGCGAGCAAACACATCACGAGCCAGAACGTCGCGACGGGCCGGATTCCTTGCGCGACTGCGCTCAGGATTTGATCGCGCCATAAGATGGGAAGGAGGAGCGTTACAGCGGCATACCCGCCGATGCCGAAGAGCACGCCTACCCACCAGGGCAGGAAGACCAGCGTCTGTAAGAATGATTCTCGCCGCCGTGCCATGCGAACTCCGTTCGATGATGGCCGAGTTCAGCACAACCGAGTTTGCGATTATGGGCAGAGGGTCACGAATCGGATGTGAGCGGGAGATCTCACAGCGCTGATCTATCGGGACAGAAGCCAAGAGAGGGAACCAAGGAGCGTTATGTATGATGGAACGCTTCGGCTGAGAAGACAGGATGGATCCTCGCGTTCGCAAGGATGACGGAACAGGTGATGGATCCTCGCCCTCGATCGAGTCAGGGCATTCCAAAGTGGCCTGAGAGAATCCGCGCATCTGGTCCAGCGGCAGCTTCTTACCTCGTCTGCTCTTCCGCTCTGGCCTTGCCAACATGGTTGGCTCGCCTGCCGTCCATTGACGGCTCGCCTGCCCGCGGCTCGCGTGCCGCAGGCTCCTGCTCTCTTCCGCTCTGCCTTACCAACTCAGTTGGTCGCTTGCCGTGCTTGCACGGCTTGCCTGCCGAAGGCTTGCCTGCTGTCGCTTCGACGGCTCGCCTGCTGTCTTCTGGATCATGAATCTTCCGTCAATCGTATTCCAAGAATCGTTATCGCCATCACCGGAGAACACGAGCGTGAAGGCTCGGCCTTCGTCACGGAACCACTTTGGCGCGAAGTTCCACTGGAACACGCTTTGCTCGTTGCTCGGGAAGAACACGTCTTTGAAGAAGACGTTCCACGGACCCCAAGGGTGCTGCGCCTCGGCCATGGTTAGCAGTGAGTTGCGCGAGGCGTTATTGCGACCTTTCCCATGTTCATTGGTGTACACCCAGCGATCGATTCCTGGCACGTAACTCATTTGCGGAAATGGTCCGACGCCGGCAGGATCTTCGTAGATCGGTTTCTTATCGGCTGATGCGGATGACCAGATTGGCTGTCCCGCTTCGTTCATGCCCGCAAAGAATTCATAGGCATCGCGATCTTCTATCGCTTTGCTGGCGACGCGCACCAACACGATTCTTCCCGGCCTTTGCACGACCTTGAGCGAGTGTGCGTGGAACACCTCGGCAGCCAACACATATACATAGCCATCACGCGCAGCTGCATTGTCCTTGCCGGCCTGAACGAACCCACCGTAGCTGATGCCATCTTCCGCCAAGGTGAACGTGACGTCGCGTTCATCCCAGGTGCAGCCCTTATCGGTGCTCTTATGCAGCCTGAATCTCTCGTATCCGTGTTGATCCGATTGTGGAGTGACCCAGGCATATAGAACGCCGCCGATGCTGATGGGTGCTCCGTGGGACTTGCCTTGAATATCGGACTCGCACTCAGAGTCCTTACCGCCAAAACGATTCACGCCTCGATAGTTGTCGTGGTCGCCTTCGATACGCGCGACACCGAAGCTCGCGCGGCCGTTCACATCGCTGCCGCCGAATCCGCCACCATCGCCCCACATCGCGTACTGATGATTGTCATCCGACCAGGTCAGCGGCCAATTGTCGCTGCCAAGTGCCAACCGTCGGTGAGTCTTCTCATCGAACGTCACGCCGGTGATTACCTTGGCCGCTGCGGAGGGCGAGCCGCGG
>JAICPY010000052.1 GCA_025929585.1 Steroidobacter sp. | reverse complement strand
CGTAGCGCACCGGTTTGTCGGCGACGCCTTTGAGTGCCGCACGAATCTTATCGGCGAGCGGGGCGTATTGATCGTCCACGATTACGATCCCGTCCTCGCTGATCGATGCGCCGATGTTGCCGCCCTCGCCTACGAGCATGTAGACGCTGCCGGCCACGTGCGTCACTTTGATTTGTACATTCGCGAATTTGTCTACCTGCGCGGAGGCAGATGACATCGATGCAATCGCGAGTATCGATATCCAACTAACCGCTATTTTCATTTGGATTCCTTGAGAATTGGAGCCGACGCACTATTTTGGCGAACGGTGTGGCAGCGCGATAGTCTTGTGTACGGGGATTGAGCTGGCACGTAGTCGCTCGAGCATCGTCGAACTTTGCCCTAAATGCGAGAAGAAGCAGTCAAGAGTTGCAAACCCAGTCTTTATTCGGGCGGTTGACGCGCGCGTTCGTCCTCGGCGCGTCTGCGTCTTTGTCGCTCGCTTGCGTGGCAAGTGCCCCAGCGCCGAAAAGCTGTCCGAGCGACGCGGCTTCTTGCGCCTCAAAGCGCTATCGGCGAATGATTTCGTGAGCGCGCGCAACACGCTGACTCAAGTTCACCATGGCAGCGCCTCTGAGACGATGATCGAGCTCGACATATCAGGCATGACTGACGGCCAAAAAGCGGGACTCGCCATGAAAGGCCACGTGGATTTTGATTGGGTCAGAATCAAACGGCTCGCTCCACGCGGAGAGGGACACCGAAGGGTGACGCGGTGATGCTCTGACGTCGTCACTTCGTCACCCCGCCTCGTCAGATCTTCCTCGAGTCGTACGCCCAATGCAGTAGCGCTTGGCGCTGACGTTTGCGGCACGTCAGCGCGCCTTTCGGGCAATTTCTTTTGAGCTGAGTGACATGTCGACGGATCGCTCGCCAGCGGCGGATTTGACGTTGATCATCTTCGCTCCGCCGGCCCATGTAGTAGCGGCAATACCATTGGAACCAGCCGCGCGGATCATCTTCATGGATCCAGCCCTTGCGCTGCCATTCGGCCAGCGATTGCGATGCGTCCACGCCGAAACAATTCAGTTTCGGATTGCGCTTGGCCGGGCTCAGCTTTGCTGCCTTGAACCAATCTGCCGGGAACTCATCTCGACAATCGGTCAAATATTTGCCGCCGAAAACCCCCAAGCGGAGCATTTGCTTGGGCGTCAGCTCGGGTGTGAAGCCTGCATCGAAATTGCGCCCAGCCGGTTCCGTAAGAAGGTAGACGTACCCGCGCTGCATTAGATCGTTCACCACTCTTCTGCGACTCACCACACTACCTATGTAAAACCAACGTAGGAAAAGCTTCAGCTCACGCGAGCGTAAAATCTCTCGCGGCGTAGGAACAAACCTTCGCTCCTCAGCATTGAAAGAATTGCCGTTCGACGGCCATTCGAGCAGCACTATAGCTGCGGGGAGTCTGCATGCCTGCGTTCTTCGGTGCGATTGGCGCTGTAAGCCCGAGCGAGCTCGAGGAGATGGGCCGTCGGCTTTCTCACCGTGGGGCGCATAGCACATGGAACGAAATTGCACCGCGCGTCTATCTAGGCCAGGTGAGCTCGGTTGCCAGCGCACCCTGCGTGGCATCCGGAACGACTGTCGTTATCGATGCGAGCTGTGAGGACCATCGCGAGCGCACGCGCTCGTCTCTGCGTTTCTTCGATCCAACACTCTCCCTGCATACCGAATCGAGTTTGCCGTTTGCATTCGCCGCATACAAACATGCCACGCGCACCTTGCTCCTCGCGCGCGACTACTTCGGTATCAAACCATTGCACTTCTGCCGCCTGCCCAGTGGCGGCATCGCATTTGCAACCGAATACAAAGCGCTGCTCGCCATCAGCGAGGTCGCTGCCGAACCGGACCTCGAAGCGATCGCTCACCTGCAGATCTATAAAGCCGTGCCTGCCGGACGCACTTTATTGAAGGGAATTTGGCCGGTTGCACCCGGCAGCGTGCTGCATTTCGACACGCAAGGGAACCTTCAGCGCACGCAACGCATGCCGCAAATCGATCTGCGCGTGCGACCGATGAGCGAACAAGCGGCATGCATACGACTGCGCGATAAGTTACTCGAGGCAACCTCAAAGCTCGTCTCGGGTCACTCGCGTATCGCACTTGCCTTGAGCGGCGGCATCGATTCATTGAGCGTGGCCGCAATGGCCCGATATTGCGCCCCCGATGCGGAGCTCATTGCATTTACAGCCGGCCAATGCGCCGATGATCCGGAAGTCCATCGGGCCGCCCACGCGATGTCGCATCTGAAGGGCCGGCACGAAACTCTCATCGTGTCCAACGAAGAATTGATTGCCAAGCTGCCGCTCGCTGTCTGGCATCTAGAGAATCCGATCGGCCGAAGCGAAACGTTTCAATATCTCGCGGTTGCGAAGCGGGCTCGCGAGCTCGGTGTCGACTCGCTGCTGACCGGAATGGGCGCGGATCTGCTGTTTGGCGGTATGCCGCGACACAAGGTGCTCTGGATGGCGGAGGCGCTTCCGCAAATAAGCAAACACTTGCTCGCATTCTTCCTGGCGACTCAAAACGGTAAGGTGCCGGGCTCCTGGTTGTCTCGATGTTTCATGAAGCTCTATTACCGCGGAAACTTGCTTGCGCCTCCAACGGTGATCAACGCTCCTGAATGTGATGCTCCTGAGTTGCTGGCTGAGCCAGGCCCCGAGTTTTTGAATCGATGCCTGATGCTCGATGGTCAGGAGCCAACCAGTCGAACTCTGGCCCGAATCGAAAGACCGCTGCAGGCCTTCGCGATCGATTACAGCTCACCCTATCTGGACACATCGGTAGTCGACTTCGCCTTCACTATCCCCGGTGCACTGAAGATCAAGAACGGAACGCAGAAGTACATCCTGCGAAAAGCTATGCAGCCGCTTCTAGGACCGCAACTCAGCAAAGCGCCGAAGGAATTGATGCGAATGAAGCAGAATCTCGAGTTTGCGGATGCGCTGGAATCGCTCGCGCAACGTTATCTTTCGTCGGATCGTGTTCGCCGTAGAGGTTTCTTCGACGATCGCGAAGTCAAGCAGATTCGGGCGACTGCGCAAAAAGCCACTCATCCCGAAAACATCATGCGCCTCTGGACGCTGCTCGTGACCGAAATCTGGGCCGAGCAATACATCGACGGCCGCGGCCGCCACCCGATGCCTACCTCAGCGAGCGCCTCGCGCGAAAGAAGCTGGGCGGCAGCAACTACGGCAGCCGCGCTGCCTTGAACATGCGCTCGTGATGAGGTGACGGGGACGCTCCTCGTCCTCGAGGAGTATCCCCGTCTTCTCCCATCACGTCATCACCTTATCACTCACCTATCTCAGCTGTATCTCGCCATCGAACTTTACGTTCAGTTTCACGTCTGCGACTTCCAGCGTCATGGTGGCGTGCAACGTTTCGGTTCCTGTGATCGTCTTGTTGGCAATCGCAGCCGCCACCGCTTGCTCGATCTCGCGCTGCGAATTGATACCGACCATCTTCAGATACTTGCGAATACTTAGATTGAAGGTTTCCTGATCCATTCTCAGCTCCTAGCGGCGCGTTGACAGTTGACAGTTGACGGTTGGCGGTCGACGGCCGGAGTACTAGCCGGCACGCTCGGTATGTATGCCAGATAACGGACATCGGAGCTAGCTTGCATGGATGCGGCTCGCCGCCACCATCGAAAGTGAGCAATAATTTCTCGCAGCAGGGACAGCGGCCTCCGGATCAGATGACTCTCGCGAAAATCGCAAAGGCTGCAAAGTGCAGAAGGAGATTTGATTACTGATTCGATCCCGCCGCGCCGCTGCGCCGCCGCGAGAAACTCTTGTCACGAACAGATGTGGCGACCATCCCAGTAGTTAGCACCCGCGCACATTCCAATCTAAAATCTCTCAACCTTTGCGGTCTTTGCGATCTCTGCGAGAGTCACTCTTGAAGTCGCGTGCACAGGATCCAACATGACAAACGATCCGCGAGCCTCGACGAAATCGAACCGACCGAAGTCTTCCGTGAGAATCACAAATCTAGCGTCACGCTTACCGGGCAATGATCGCTGCCCATGACGTCGGCGTGAATCTCAGCCGCTTTGACTGCGCTTCGTAATCCTTCCGAAACCAGGAAATAGTCGATTCTCCACCCCACGTTGCGGGCGCGCGCATTCGCGAAGTGCGTCCACCAGCTGTAATGCCCATTACCTTGGGTGAAGAGCCGAAAGGTATCGATGAAGCCAGCGTCCAAGAAATTTTGAAAGCCTTTTCGCTCTTCGTCCGTGAAGCCTTTCTTACCTCGATTGGGTTTTGGATTCGCCAAGTCCAGCTCGGTGTGAGCCACGTTCAAGTCGCCGCAAAAGATGACCGGCTTCTTCTGCTCGAGCTGTTTGCAGTACGCCAGGAACGCAGGATCCCAATGTTCGTGCCGGAGCTTCAAGCGACTGAGATCGTCCTTCGTATTCGGAGTGTAGACCGTCACCACGAAGAACTTCTCGAACTCCGCCGAGATCACCCGCCCTTCTTCGGCGCTATCGCGCTGAAGTTCGTCCGCAAATTTAAAGCGCTTCGCGAAGTCCTCCGGGAACCCGTTGATGACGGCCAGCGGCTTGGTCTTCGCGAAGATGGCCGTTCCCGAATAGCCCTTCTTGACAGCCGAATTCCAATACTCATGGTAGTCCGGCAGATCGATTTCAATCTGTCCGCGCTCGGCTTTAGTTTCCTGCAAGCACAAAATGTCGGGCTGATGAGCCTGCATGAAAGTCTGAAAGACTCCCTTCTTCACCACCGCGCGTATGCCGTTGACGTTCCACGAGTACAGTTTCATTGGTTCAAAGCTCTCCACTCAACACGAGACATTCGTGTCGATCAGCGCGAATGCTGACGAGCGCGGCTCAACTCGTCAAATTAGATCAGGGACTGGGGACTGGGGATCAGGGATCGGGATTGTGATCGGCGAAGCGCTCAGCTTTCCCATTCCCTCGTTCCCGAGTCCCTAATCCCCAATCCCTGATCCCTAGTGCCTACTCCCTGATCCCTGATCCCTGATCCCCAGTCCCTAATCCCTTCTCTCCCTCCCTCCCGCATCCCTCCATTCCTCGCTATCCTTCCTTCCCGCTCCTACGAGACAGCCACATGCACGTTCTGCAATCCGCCTTTTTGTTCGATCTCGATGGCACACTGATCGACAGCGTGTACGAGCACGTTCTCGCCTGGCACGAGGCGCTTCTGGAGGAGCGTATCGAGCTTTCCGTGTGGCGCATTCATCGCAAGATCGGCATGAGCGGCGGCCTGTTCGCGAACATGCTGCTGCGCGAAACCGGCATGAACATCGAGCCGGATCGGATCGAGCGTCTGCAACGACGTCACGCTGAAGCCTATAAAGCACGCATCGGACAAGTGCGCCCTCTGCCTGGCGCACACGATCTGCTCATGTTCTTGACCGATGCGCGAATTCCGTGGGCCATCGCCACGAGCGGGCGCATCGAGACGGCTGGTCCAGCGATGGAGACGCTCGGCGTAGATCTGAGCCGCGTGCCCATCATCACTCGCGACAAGGTGAAGCACGCAAAACCTGATCCGGATCTTTTTCTGGCTGCAGCCGAGAGCCTGAAGATCGATATTTCCCACTGCTTCGTGGTGGGCGACAGCGTGTGGGACATGCTCGCAGCACAACGCGCCCGAGCACTTGGCGTTGGAGTTTTGTCCGGCGGATATGGCCTGGAGGAATTAGAACGCGCGGGTGCTTATCGAGTATTCGAAGATCCCGCGCAACTGCTGAAGCACATCGATGAGTTGGGGGCGAGAAGATAAGCCGTTGGCGGTTGACGGTTGACAGTTGACGGTCAGATAAAGAAGAACCTCTTGCTGCCAACCGTCAACGGTCAACCGCCAACATGCCGTTCCTCTATTCCGATCCCTTCTCCCTCTAGGGAGAAGGTTAGGATGAGGGTCAACCGACGCTTCAGATGAAGCGTCGGTTGAAAACAATGATTAACTTTCTACGCTTTGCTCTTCCGTTTGCGGTGTCAGCACGAGTTGCCCGTCTTCTACGGGAATACGCTCGCCCGGATGTCGATCCATTTGCACCTTACCTTCGGTCTCACCCAAGCGATAACGCACATCGAAACCGACTTGCTTCTCGTGCGAATCGTAAACCGTCTCGCACTGCTGCTGTGTCGTCGCGTACGTGTTGCCTTGTTGCATCCGGTTCTGAATCCGGTTTCCCGCGTATCCTCCCGCCACCGCGCCGGCAGCAGTCGCTACTTTACGGCCATCCCCGCTGCCAACTTGGCTACCCAACACACCGCCGACCACTGCCCCAATCACTGTGCCAGCCACCTTGTGCTGATCTTTGGCTTGCCGAGTGTGCGTCGTCGTGACGTCTTGGCAAACCTCGCGCGGAGTCTTGACGGTTTCCATGATGGGCTGAACATCCAACACTTCCGCAAACTGCGGCCCGCGATCCAGCCACTGATAGCCTGCGACGGCGCCGCCTGCAGTGACGACCGCAGCCCCAAGCACAATCCCAGTCATCAAAGACTTATCCATATGAAGCTCTCTCCTGAAGCATTTTGTGAGCCTTAAGCCGTCGGCTTAACGCGGCGCCCTTGTACAAAATGCGCGCTACGCCGTCACCTATCGCGGAATGGCGACAGAGGGGAAGGCTGAAGACCGGGAGCGGGAGTCTGCAGTCCGTAGCCAGAAAGGCCAGAAAGGAATACGGCACTGACAGCTCACCGAAACCTAGGTGCTCTTTGAATACCTGTGGACTGCAGACTGCGGACTGCAGACTTCCGCCATCCTCACCGTCCCACTTTCAAGAATTCAAAGCATAACTCCAAAGTTGGCATCGACAGGCCCAGCTCTTTTCCACGGCGGACGGCGAACCCCAGTGTTTCTTCGATCTCGATGCGTGTACCGCGCTCGATGTCTTGCAGTGTAGACATGCGGTGCTCAGGTGCGTTTGATTGAAACCGGCGCCCGACTTCCTGGACAGCGGCGATGGCATCACGATCGGATGCAGAGACGATCGTCGCAGCAGGTAACGGCGATAGATCCATGAGAGGAACCTTCAATGCGTTCGCTAATTGCGCGACTTCCCGCACGAGCTTGACGGCGATCCAGGCGCCATTCTCATCCAGCAAATACCGCCACGTACTCAAGCGGGTCAACGCCGCCAACGGCACCATTCCCGACCACGCGACGAACTTCGACCACTCGCGAGTTTTGATGTCCGATACAGCGTTGCACCGGACCCCGGCATCATCGATCGTCTTTGCGAGCGTTTTCACCCGCTCACTCATTTTGCCGGAGAGCTCACCCAAATGCAGTCCGACGTTTCGAGTGAAGAGTACCTCCCCCGATGCGAGCAGCTCGCCGCTGAAATCCGCCATCGAACCCAAGACGTTTTCCCCTGGGAACTCCTGGGCAAGTAACTCGTCTTTGACGACACCATTCTGCATCGAGAAGACGCTCTGCAGCTTTAGGTGTGAGAACGGCTGAATACTCGGCACCGTATCGATCGCTTTCGTTGCGACGGCCAGACAATCGGTTTCGTGCAGCTGCGAGGGATCGGTAATGACTGCACACGACTCTCGCAACTCGATCAGCCCATGCACGATGAGTCCGTCGCGCTCCAAGGTCTTCGCACGCGCGCCACGAGCGATCATCGCCACTTCATGACCTGCGCGGATCAAATGCGCCCCCAGAATCGTGCCCAGTGCGCCAGCGCCCAAAATTGCAAACCGCATGTAGTCTCACCCGTTGCTAGACAAACTTGATGTTACCCGCTTCGGCTGACAGATCGCATCCCAGATGGATCTTTGAATTCTTTGTCGATGCAACTATGGCTCAGCAGATATGTCTGCTCGAGAAGAACGTACACAGGAGAAACTCTCGAAAAGACTTAATCGCTGCGCCGCTGCGAGAAACTCTCGTTGCGAATGAGTGTAGCGACCTCCTCAACGGATAGCACACCGCCCATTCCCGATCTCACTCCTTAATCTTTGCGGCCTTTGCGATCTTTGCGAGAGTCACCCTCTCCTGGCAGGCCCTTTTACGCAGTCTTCTACGCTCCATCGCGGACTGCAGGCGATAGCTCTCCAGGCGGGGCGCGCCCGCGCAACAGTTTGAACGCGAGTGCGGCGGCGAGGACCGACAAGATCGCGCCGATGCTCGATGTGAGGGCAAACGAGCGAATGAATGCGTTCTTCGCGGCCGACAACAGGAGTTGACCTTCGTTTGGCGCAAGCCGTTCGGCGGCTGCGACCGCGCCGCCGATCGTGTCTTGCGCCATATCGATGATGTCGGCAGGCAACTCGAGCCCCGCTCGAGTGATCAGCAACCGATATGAAGCGGCCATGACGCTGCCCAGAACGGCGATGCCGAGCGCCCCGCCAAATTCGAAACTGGTCTCTGAAATGCCTGATGCTGCTCCGGCACGCTCCGGAGGCGCAGCACTCATGACCAGATCGGTCGTGGCAGTACCAAGAGGCGCCAAACCAAAACACAACAGCAAGAACCCGGTCATCAAAATCCAAAGATCCTCGCGCAGACCGGTCTGGCTCATGAATGCAAAACCGACTGCAGTAATAACCAATCCCGCCCCGATAACGTTCGCGGCACCCAAGCGATGCAGCAACATGGGTGCGAGAGCCGACCCGACCACGAAGATCACGCCTGAGGGCGCGGTCCACAAGCCCGCTTCGAGCGGACCCATGCCGAGCACGAGTTGAAAGTACTGCGCCACGAACAAGAACGCGGAGAACGCGATGAATAGCGCAACGATGTTGATCGACAATGCTGCGCCGATGACGCGATCGTGAAACAGCTTTAGATCGATCATCGGATCGCGGAGCTTCCCTTGCCGCCGCACGAATACCACCGCGAGAGCCACTCCGATGGCGATGGCGAGAAACGCACTAAAACTTACGCCTCGTTCTGCTACGTGCTTGATCCCATAGATCACAGCCAGCACACCGCTAGTTGCCAGCGCCGCACTCACTAGATCCAACCGCCCCGCGTTCGGATCCTTGAACTCTGGAAGCAACACGGGCGCGAGAACCAGCAGCAACAGCATGATCGGCACCGCCAGCAGGAAGACCGACCCCCACCAGAAATATTCCAGCATCACACCGCCGATCAGTGGACCGATCGCGCCACCGGCAGAGAAACTTCCGACCCAGATTCCAATGGCGAGCGTGCGCTGCTTGTCATCCAGAAACATGTTTCGTATCAGCGACAAGGTGGAAGGCGCGAGTGTCGCCGCCGAAATTCCGAGGAGGCCGCGAGCAAAGATCAACATTTCCGCGCTGTTCGAGAAGGCTGCCACTACCGAGGTCGCACCGAAGAAGGCCGCGCCGATCATTAGCAACCGGCGCCGTCCGATCCGATCCCCCAGCGTTCCCATCGTCATTAGGAACCCGGCGAGCAAAAACCCGTAGATATCGATGATCCACAGCAGCTGCGACGCGCTGGGTTGCAAGTCCTGCGTAAGGTGCGGCACCGCCAAGTTGAGGACGTTCAGATCCATTGAATACAACACGCACGGCAAAGCGAGGACCGCGAGGCCAATCCATTCGCGGCGCGTTGCCCGATGTGTCGCATTAGTTGATTCCATCACCGCCTCGCAAACATAACGCACTCTATCTGGATGACAAGCCATGACCAACAAGAGTGTCCAGGCATTGTGCACACAAATCCTGCCATCTCATGTCCTTCAGTCGTGCTTCAAGGACGTCGTCAGCGGCGAAGTCCCGACACGCGTACAGTTACATCTGCAGACCATCGACACAGAAGCACTTGTGTCTTTCCCCAAAGCCACGTTGCGGTTGCGTAGAATGCGCGCTTCGCTACAAGGGGACGAGTATGTCTTGGCGAGCATGGATCACGTTCTCGGTCTTGTGTGTGCTTTGGGGCGTCCCCTATTTCTTCATCAAGCTCGCGCTCGTTGACCTGTCTCCCGCGTTCGTCGCTTGGAGTCGACTCGCTTTGGCTGCGCTCGTACTGGTACCGATCGCGCTTCATCGGGGTGTATTACTGCCTACACTCAAGCACAAAGGTGCGATCGTCGCGTTCGCCATAGCCGAATTGGTCATCCCGTTCACGCTTATTTCCATGGGCGAACAATGGCTCAGCTCTTCCCTCACGGGTGTTCTCGTTGCAACCGTTCCTTTGACCGTCCTACTCATCGCACCATTATTCGGCGTCAAAGAACAAGTTGGCCTGCGTCGGCTGTTCGGTCTGCTCGTGGCCTTGTTCGGAGTAGTCGTCTTACTAGGTATCGATTCGGTGAACGGCACTCAGCAATGGCTAGGTGTCGCCTGTATTTTTGGGGCTGTGATCGGTTACGCGGTCGGTCCTTTGATCGTGCAGCGTTATCTCGCCGATGTGGATGAGCTTGGCGGGTTGTCAGCGAGCCTGGTCGTCTCGGCTGTGGTACTGCTGCCGGCAGCTCTCTGGACGGCGCCACAATCAATGCCGGCGACGCTGTCCTTGATCTCGGTTGCAACGCTGGGCGTCTTCTGCACTGCCCTGGCACTGCTGCTGTATTTCTATCTGATCAGTGAGGCAGGCGCCGCACGCTCTTCAGTCGTTGCCTACGTTTGTCCCGCCATCGCTGCCCTTTTAGGCGTAGTGATACTGCACGAGCCATACGGCATTGGCCTCGCGGCCGGGCTCGTACTGATTTTGATCGGATCGTGGCTCGGCACGGGAGGCGTCAAGAGAGAAGAACGATCGCCCAACGTGGCGGAGCAACAAGCCTGAGGTACGAGATAGATGAGATCCAATACCGCGCAGCGACAACATAGAGCGTAAGGAATCCGTTACGACATTCTTAGCTGCGTTCTGTATCCGTGAAGCTACGCGTCTTCGTATCGTCCATAAACGTCAGGATCGTAACGCTCCATGTATCGTTCGGGGGCGGACAGTGGTTTGAAGCCGAACTGTGCGTACAACCCATGCGCGTCGGCTGTCGCCAAAGTGAATCGCCGTAGTCCTTGTAGCTGCGGATGTACATGGACCGACCGCATCAACTGCTTGGAATATCCCCTGCCTCGATACTGAGGCAGCACGAAGACATCGACGAGATTGGCGAAGGTCGCGAAATCGGAAATGACCCGCGCAAAAGCGACCTGCGCATGCCCGAGATATCCTCCGAAGCAGAGCGAATGCTCGATCGATCTCGCCACGACGTCCAAAGGAATGCCCTTGGCCCAAGTCGAATGCCGGCTCAGGAAGTTGTGAATCCCGGGCACATCCAGTAACGACTGATCGGTGCTGATCTGCAGAGCGTCCATGACAGGCATTATCGAACGGAGTAAACAGAAAGCAAACTTAGGGCCAGCACAGTCGGCCAGAGGATTCAATCAGGCGGGCAGCGCGCCCATTCGAACACTCGGAAGTTCGCATCGTCCGCTCCCGCATCGATGCGAGCGAACAGCCGATCTCCTTCGCGCCAATAACGTATCCGTTTGGGAAAATCGTGCTCTGGGTTTACGAAGGTCACGGACCTTGCACCGAACTTCGAAAGCTGGAAAGTGGTTTCTGTTTGCCCACTCGGCAGTGCGACGAATCGGCGCCCGCCATTACTCAGCTCGATCCGCACGAACTCGAACTCCGTCCCTCGCTTCGTCAGCGTGCGACTCATACCCAGCATGAGACCGCCTTTACTTCGCATCCAATGCTCCTCACTAGTGACTTGGGCCGATTGCGAACACCAAGCCCCTGCCAACCAGTCCAGATTGATCTCATCGGCAGCCCGCGCGTGCCCGAAGGCAATCAGCAAAAACAGTGCAATCGATAGGACCTTCATGCAGCCTCCGTCACGCCCGACTATCACGGATCGAAACTCGCGCAGGGCCTCTGTTTACGTCCCGTTGCGCCGCTGCGCCGCCGCGAGAAACCCTTGTCACGAATAGATGTGGCGACATCCCCAATGGTTAGCACACGCGCAGATTCCAATCTAATCTCCTAACCTTTGCGGTCTTTGCGATCTCTGCGAGAGTCACTCTTGAAGTCGCCCGCGCCGAATCCAACCTAATAAGTGATCCGCGAGCGCTTGGAAGCAGAACCGAGGCTCTCCGGATCGGATGACTCTCGCAAAGATCGCAGGGCCCGCAAAGTGCAGAATGAGATTGAATTTCTGATTCGATTCCGCCGCGCCGCCGCGAGAACCTCTTGATACCGTTCTATGCATACTCTGCTGCACTACCCGGCACAGCTACTATTTCTTCTCTTAACTTTGCGAACTTCGCGTGTTTTCGCGGGGACCACCCTTGTTCAACTCGACTTCGCAACAGACCTCGTCATAGATCGATGGTTGGCTAAGCAAATCTCGCAGCGGAAATACGCGGTAGTATAAAACGTGCAGCTGCACACTGGAATCAGCGCTCTTCTGGAATAGACAACCAGCGTCAGTCGCTGCGGTGTCAAACAAAAGGCCGCGACAAACGCCGCGGCCTTTTCCTATTCTGACGTCGTGACTGTCACGCGTCACTCGTCACGCCTTTTCTCAGTGCCAATTATGCCGGGCTGCGAACTCGCGAACTTGACGCTCAGCCTCTTCTCGATTCCAGCCATAATGCTCTTGCAGTTTGGTGGCGAGGATTTCGACACGTCCGTCGAGCTCACTAATTTCTTCTTCAGGTAACCTGCGCCACTGCTGTTTGATACGACTACTGATTTGGGTAAAGCTACCCTTGACGCCATTCACCTTCCTACCTCCGTTGCCGCTCACTTGTAGATGACGGACAAAAACAAACGCTAGTTCAGCGCGCTTGATCTTACCTGTCAAAGCTTTCACGGGAGTTACATAGGTAGTAGAGGAAAATACCGATGGCTTGTCGGGATGAATCCGACGGCCGATCGTGCGGCCATGAGCAAACCGGCCCGCCACTGTCCAACACTTCAGCCAGCGGCTGAATTCGGCTCGGCACCACGCATGCTGATCAACTGAGAGGCAACTAGGGTTTGTGCCCATTTCAGTTTTCCGATCAGCGTTTTGATTTCCTCCATCGAGCCTGAGCCTCTGGCCGCGCCTTCGATACTCTCGGCGAGCTTCGACACGTCGTGGGCACCGAGCGATCGGCTACTCGACTTCATGCTATGAGCGCTGCGCCCAATAACGTCCCTGTCTTGCAGAGCCACCGCATTCGTCATGCTGTCGATCTGCGTGGTCGAGTCGCTCAGATAACTATCGATGACATCGTTGACATCGCCGTCGAACAATTCCCGCAGTTGCTCGAACGCCGCGAGATCCAGTGCTCCGCTCGATGCACTGGCCTGTGGAACTGAGGTGCTCGTCGTCTCCAAGGCTCTCTCGCCCGCCGACGCCCAACGTGCAAGGGCGGCGTTCAATGCATCGCGTTTGATCGGCTTGGAAATGTAGTCGTCCATGCCTGCGTCAATACACCGCTCTCGGTCACCCTGCATCGCGTTCGCCGTCATCGCAATAATGGGCAAGCGAGGAACGCCTGTAGTGCGCTCCCAATCGCGAATCTTGCGGGTCGCCTGATAACCATCCATCACCGGCATCTGGCAATCCATGAAGACGAGATCGAAATGCTCGCTTTGGATCCGATTGAGCGCCTCGAGCCCATTCACGGCGATGTGGGCGCTGATACCGCACGTCGACAACATTCGCAGAGCAACTTGCTGATTGACCACATTGTCCTCGACCAACAAGACACGCGCGTCGGTATAGCCGCTTGGCTGACGAGCTACTTGACTAAGATCGACAGGAACGCCTTTCGCACTCCATCCGGCAGAGACGCCGGCGACCATAGCCACTGCACTATACAATTGGGCTTGGCGCACTGGCTTATTGAGCCAAGCGGAAATATCCAGCTCATCGACGCCCGATTGGCGATCGCCCATGGAGCTCAACACCAGACATTTCGTTTGTTCGATCGCTGGGTCGCTGCGCAAGGCTCGCAGGAACGCGAGGCCATCCATTTCGGGCATCTGATAATCAAGCAACACCATGTCGAATGGCTTGCCGGCCTCTTTCGCGGCACGCAACAGTCGCAGACCTTCCCGCGCCGATGACGCACTTGCATTCCTCACACGCAGCGACTGTAGATAGTGTTCGATCACGACGCGATTGGTCGCGTGATCGTCGATGATCAGCAGATTCAAGCCGCTCAGGTCCGCTCGGCGTACTGTCGCAACCGTACTGCCAACGCTCATCGGCAACTTCACCGTGAATGTCGAACCTTTGCCCGGCTCGCTGGTGACCTCAATAGTGCCGCGCATCGCATCGATGAGCTTCTTCGTTATCGCAAGGCCAAGGCCCGTGCCACCGAATTTCCGAGTCGTAGAAGTGTCGGCCTGGGTAAACGACTGGAACAGGCGTGCGACTGATTGCGGGGCCATTCCAATGCCGGTATCGCGAATCACGATCTCGATAGTCGTATTCGCTTCGCGGGCACGCTCGGCACGAATGATGAGGCTGACCTCGCCGTGCTCGGTGAACTTGATCGCGTTACCCATCAAGTTCGCAAGCACCTGCCTGAGGCGTACAGGATCGCCACGCACCAGCGCAGGCACGTTCGACTCGACGAGGCATGCTACTTCCACGCCCTTGGTGTGCGCTTGACGTGCGAATAGGGTCGACACTTCTTCGGCAAGGGAAACGAGCTCGACATCAATATCTTCGAGCGTGAGCTTGCCTGCATCGATCTTCGAGAAGTCCAGCACATCGTTGATGATTCCGAGCAAGCTCTCGGCGGAATTGCGCGCCGTCTCCAGCATGCTGCGGCGCTGCGGGTCCAAGGCTTGCGCGTCCATCAGATCCAGCATGCCGATCACCCCATTCATGGGCGTGCGAATCTCATGACTCATGTTCGCCAAGAAGTCCGCTTTCGCCTGCGCGGCCGCCTGTGCATCTTTCAAGGCACTCGCAAGCTCTGTCGTTCGTACTTCCACCTTGTGTTCGAGCTCGGCTTGATAGGCGTGCAACTCGGCACCTTGTGCATCGGTTTGAGCCAGCATGTCGTTGAAGGCGACCACCAGTTTGCCGACCTCGTCTTCGCTCGTCGCCGTCACTCTCAAGCTGTAATCGCGTGTCCTTTTGACCGAGTCAGCGGTCTCGGCGAGCGCGAGTATGGGATCCGAGATGATCCTCTGCAGACGCGATGCAGCGAGCAGCGCGACGATCAGTGAAGCGATCGCTGCCAAGGCGAGTACCAAGAAGGCGCGAACCAGAAGGACATTTAGCTCGCCTTTCGCCGCCCAAAGATGCACCGCGCCGATTTTTCCATCGAGCATGATATCCGCGGTGACGTGGATGACATCGCCGTCCTGACGAACATCATGGGTGGCACCTTTCGCGAACACCTGCTCGACAAAGGGCGAACCATCTGCATGCACGATGTTCGCCGCAAGGATTGCCGAGTCGCCTGCGAGCGCCATCAGTGTGTTTTTGGCGGCTGCTTCATCCTCGAATGCCAACGCTGCGGAACTGCTGAGCGCCATGATGCGCGCCTGCGTCTCCAACCGGTGATGCAATGCGCTGTCGCCGTTGCTATGGGCGTAGTAGATCAGCACCGCGCCTGAAATGAACAGCGCGACGCAGATCACGATGGTGGCAAGAAACATCAACTTGCCGCGGATCGGTAAACGACTGAGCCAGTGTTTCATGGTGCCTTCACCTGCTCGACGTTGGTCGCGAGTTGCAGAAGGTTCGAGCTGACTTGCAATCCGGAGCGTTTCGCATTGTCGACGTTCACGGTGAACCGCAAGCGGTTGTTCTCCGTGTACAAGCGAATCACACCACCCTCGCGAGTGAAATCTTTGTGATCGCCAATCGTAAGTGCTCCTTGTTGGCTAGGCACCGCAATCCCGCGCATCGAGGAATCGATGTAAATCACCTGACAGTCGTCGACGGAATTCGGTTTGCTCGCGTCCTTAATTGTCACTGGCCTCGCGCCCACGACTTTGTCCGCGGTGGCAGCCGCCAGTGCCTCGCGTACTTCCGCCGCACCGATGAAACAGACTTGCATCGTCTGCACGGCGGCGCTGCGGGGCCATTCAACGAACTTCACGAAGTTGAAAACATAGGCCGCGGCCATCTGCGCCTCGCGATCGACCGCTGCTTCCGTCGCGTAGCACGCGCCGCCACTTGCAGAACCCACCAGCAACGCAAGCAGGCAAGACCACGGCCTACTGAAGTTATCCACCTTGGCCTGGCCTTTTTCTAGAGCTTCGGCTGCCATACCACGCGGGCGAAAACGTTGCGTCCGAGCGTTGCTCCCGGCAGCAACGAAAGATCGTCGCTCGACTCGATATGCTCGTTATCGAACAAATTCTCCACGGTTAGCGATAGCTCGATGCTGTCCACCGGCCGCCATCCCGCGCGAACGTTCAACGAGTCGTAGCCCGGTATATTCAGCCCCGCGAGACGCGAGATAGAGCGCCAGGCGAGATCCAGCTCGACGTCTCGCGGTAGATCGATTTGCGCGCGCAAGGCATACATCTCTTTCGGGTCGATCTGCCCAGGGAAGAATCCAAGATTGTCGGCCTCGGTATCCTGCCAAGTGCCTTGCGCCTCTAAATTCAGCCAATCGGTCGCCGCCCATTCGGCGACGAGCTCGGCTCCCTCGACGCGCGTGTCCTCGATGTTTGCGAAGGCAGAAGGAAGGATAAGACGCGGCGGTGGCCCGGCTTCGAAGACCGGCGGAAGAGGCGCGCCTCCGATCAAGCGTTCATAGTCGTTTCGATACAGCGCTAGATCGAAGGACACCGTCTGATGGGGCCTGAATCTCCAGCCGAGCTCATAGGCGCGCAGGTCTTCAGCCTCGAGTGTTTCATCGCCGAGAAGGAGCACGAGAGGTACACCCGGTACGTTCGCACCCAGCTCCATGCGCGTGTGTAACTCAACTCGAGAAGGCGTCCGCACGGCTCGCGAACCCGCCAGCCAAACGGTATGCGAATCGGTAACCTGCCACAGACCGCGAAGAGTCGGCTGGAACGCCAGTCCGGTAAATTTCAGATCTTCCAGCTTCGCACCGAGGATGATGCGGACATCGTCTTGAAAAAAATGAATCTCATCTTGCGCATAGACGTTCCACTGGTGCTGAGAGATTTCCAGCTTGGAGCTCGAATGCGCGGCACTCGGCGCCTTCATCTCGTCGGTTGCATATCGATAGCCAAGGCCGCTCGTAATCAGATGCCGTCCGATACGCTCGATATTGAACTGCGCATCGAAGCCAGTCGCCGAATCGTCCCACTTTCCAGGGGCGCCACGATGCGTCCAGCTGTAATAGCTTCGCAGATCCATCTGACCTGCTCCGAAATCCTTCTGCCAGTTTGCAAGCACATTGCCCACTTGCGAGGTCAGCGCCAGCTCCCTCAAATCCGGATCGTTCGTCGAGCCGAAATCGTTGTCCCTGAAGTTCCCTTGGAACGTAAATGAACCCTCGGCAAGTGATCGATCCAATCGCCAGCCGGCTTGCGTGCGCAACAACGGCGCACCGTTACGCTCCAACGACTCGGTCTCGTTATGATCCACATACACGCGGTAATCACCTGAATCGAAGTTGCCGCTATAACTCAGCGCAGCACTCTGATTTTCGTTGGTACCGGTGCCCGCTCTGGCGTGCAATCCTCGCGACGCTTCCGCCTTGCGCGTGATGATGTTGATCACGCCATTGACGGCGTTGGTGCCCCACAGCGCGCCGCCCGGACCCCGCACGATTTCGATACGTTCTATTTCATCGAGGAAAATCCCCTGCTCTTCCCAAATCACTCCGGAGAAAATCGGCGTATATATATTTCGACCGTCGACCATGACCAGCAATTTGCTGGCGAATCGACCATGAAAACCGCGAGCGGTGACAGTCCAAGCGCGTGATTTGATTTGCGCTACTTGCACGCCGGGCGCCATACGCAACACATCTGGAAGCGTCGTGGCACCGCTGCGTCGGATGTCATCCCGTGTGATCACATACACGGCCGCCGATGCATCCGATGTCGCTTGTTCACGCCTGGTTGCGGACATGACTTTCACGTCCATGCTCATCAGCGTGACCAGGTCCAAATCGGTGAGATCCTGTTCCTGTGCGCAGAGTCCTGCGGAGAAGGTCAATAACAGAACCAGCAGCAGCGAAGACAAACGTTGTATGTTCATAAGTTCGAAAACGATGACGAAGCGACGCGCCGGGTATCGCCATGAAACCCAAGCATCAGCGTCGAGAACGCCCATCGGAGGGGTACAGCCCCGTTAGCACAGATGTGCTGCTCCACTACTCCGGTGGGGGGAGCGGGCGATATGTCCTCGCTTCTCCTACGATGAGCATCGGTCGCAACCGGATCGCTCCTATTCGATCCGGGCAAAACGACATAGGCGCATTGGGCAATACGCGTAGACGCAGCGCCATGAGATGCCCCACTAACGCGCGGTGGGTCTTACGATTGGATGCTCGAAGTTGTGATCGGAATCACTCGCGGCCTGAGGGTGCGAGATTCAAATGCGGATGACGCGAGCTGCGTAGCACCCGGGTTTTGCGTAGTGAAGGTGGACATACTCCACGGTTTCGCTCGCGAGCAGGCGCTCGATCGACGGCTCCAATACGCGACCTTCGGCGACATCCGCGTCCAACAGCATGCCGGAGCCATCGAATGCTCGAATCGACATCAATCGCGAGCGAAATAGATCTGGGACTTCCCCTGGCTCACACCGAGCTTCTACAGCGTTTTCCCTAACGTATACGGCATGACAGCTGCGAAAGGGCGTCTGCACCGGTTGATGCTCATAATTGACGAGAAGCACTCGCTCGCCAATGTGCGCATCGATAAGGCTCACGCGACACGGAAATCCCGGCCGCTTGTCCGCAGTACGCAGAATCGCTCTCCGCCGCAATAGTTCATCGTCGGGAAGTTGAAATAGATTCGAGAATTGCGAACTCGGTAGTGCCTGGATCAAGAAGCTCATGATGTCTCCTTCTCTAACGGCGTTTATCTTCGCCGCACCAGGCCTATAGGCGCACTCCGCTTCTTGCTCTCGAATCTGACCTACCCGGTTTACAAAAAGCGCTCGTGCATCCTCAAAGATAGAACGTCGTCACCCAAGCTGCGAAATCCTTCCACGCTTCACTCTCGAACAACGGCACTCTTCCGAACTTCAGATAGATGACCGCGGCGATACCGACAAGATAGACCGGATGCACCCTGCGCGACTTCACGAGGTCGTAAGCCATGCCGATGTAAATCGGCGCAAGCCACACGAGCAGCACCTTCATCGGATCGATCGGTCGCGGACCGAGGACGTGCGTCATCCGATGAACAGCGGCAATCAGCAAGATCGTGGTCGCCACGATGATGAGTCGTTTATGTATCTCCGGCCTTCTGCGATACGCCCAAGCAGCGATCAGAAACGGCAGGAACACCACCATATCCGTCAGCGGAACGAATAGCCTAGCCTGCGCCTCCTGGATGTTCCCCGCATCGACACGCGCACCGAACAGCGCAAAGGCCGTCACCACTCCGATAAGGGTCAGGAAGAATCCATATAAGATCCCGAAGTGGCCGAGTTTGATGTGAAGGGCTTTGTGGCCAGTGGCGGCGAGCGTAGCTTGGCCGATGACAATGAGCAGCCAGCCGACAAATACGACAGCATGAACATGAATGATCGGCGCCGCATCCACGCTGCCCATGAAGAGCGGGCCAAAGTAGGTTGGCCAGAATCCAGTGAGAGCGATCAGCGTCGCCACGATGCCAACGGGAACGTAGATTCGCAGGCGCGATTTCGATGGAAGCGTAGAGGCTTGAATGACTGAAGCCACAACTACCTCTTCTTGATCTTTCGCGGCGGACGATGAGGGATGCTGGTGACGCTCTGTAGATCCGTCAATCGCCCCTTAGTGCTAACTCGGCTATGTTTGTCTGTTCTTCTGCCACCGACTGGACTGTCCTCACTCCTGGTCGGGCACTTGCAACACCCGCAAATCCCGGCTCATGCGCACCGCATCTTCTCGACCTTCGTAGTAACCGCTCACGATATCGAATTGCCGATAACCCATCGCTTCGTAGAATTTCTGCGCGACAGTGTTGTTGGCGCGTACTTCCAATTTGATGAGGAAGGTCCCCGCGGTCATTGCAGTGACTTCCAGCCAATTCAGCAGTCGACGCCCGACGCCCGAGCGCTGCCTCGCCGGCAAGACACCGAGCAAATTCAAATGAGCATTCGTTTCGCGGAACTGCATGATGGCGAATCCGACGAGACGACCGTATTCCTTCGCTATCAATACCGTGCTCTCGGGATCGCGGATATGCCAGGTCACGCGGGCGGGCGTCCAAGTTGGCTGCAGACCGGCCTCGATCAACCAACGTGACAGATTCGAGATCGCGTCCGCATCGGACAGCCGCGCAAGTTCGCAAGTGCAGATCTCGGCCATGCGATTAGACTAGCACCGGGCGCGGAAATGGCGAAGGTATGCAATGTCGGACGCAACTCACCCGTGGATGAACGATCTGAACGAAAGTAGCGCGGCCCTGCGCGAGGTACTGGGCGCGGTCATCCGTTCCGAACAGCAGTACCATTCGCAGCAATCGCCACTCGCCGCACTCCGTCAAATTCAAGAAGATCCCGCCTGGGCTTGGCTGAAGCCACTGTATCAGCTCATCGCGGACATCGACCACGCGGCGAGCGACGCCGATCTGCCGGCCACGGAGGTGGCAGCGATGGGTGCTCATGCACGGGCTTTGCTCTCGGGCTCGGGCGCTCCAGTCGAACAGGCTTTCCTCGATCGATATCGTGCTCTCATACAATCCGACCCGACTGTTGCGATAGCACACGGAACCGCGTTGCGTGCGTTGCGACAGCTTCCCCCGGAGCCGGACACAGAAGCCGAGCGTCTTCATGCGCACCATCAATGGACGATGCGCCGAAAACATCATAGACAATAGACAACCGTTTGCACCGTTTCTGCGCACCAAAATGCGATACCTATCGCACCGGTGCCTTCATCGTCTCGTTGACTCAGCTACAGACGACAAGCGCTTGCTTGTCGATCGAAACGAGAATATGTTCGATACTCGCAAGCCTCATCGCGCGTAGCTGACCTCTGCTGGTGATTTGCTTTTTCGAGGTGTCCCCATGATTCTCGGCATGTCGCTATCTGCGTTCACGACGCTTCACGTTGTCATCAGTCTGATCGGCATCGTTACTGGTCTAGTGGTTGCGTATGAGATGCTTAGAGGCAGGGACTCATCCACTTGGACAGCGCTGTTCCTCGGAACCACGGTGCTGACGAGCGTCACCGGATTTTTCTTCCCGTTCGCTGGCATCAAACCACCGCATATATTCGGTGCGATCTCCCTAGTCGTTCTCGCCGTTGCGATCGGCGCGCTGTATGCCTATCGCCTTTCCGGCGCATGGCGAGGCGCGTACGTTGCCAGCGCGTTGTTTGCTCTATATCTAAATGTCTTCGTCGGTGTAGTGCAGTCGTTTCAGAAATGGGCCCCGCTGAATCGCCTAGCGCCAACGCAGACGGAAGCTCCATTCCTTGTCGCCCAGGCGATCGTTCTTGCGCTTTTTGTTTGGATCGGACTCATCGCCTTCCGCCGCTTCCATACCGGAGCAATCGGCGCCGGTCTGCGCAGTAGCGCTATCGATGCGAAGTTTGGGTAGGTAGGTCGTTCGCTCGGGAAGAACGCGTTCGCTTGCTGCCCCCTCCCTACCCTCCCCCGTAAACGGAGGAGGGAATCTCCATCTCTGACGGCCGTCTATCTCTCTGTTGGGCCTAGGGCGATTGGAGTTACGGATCATGTCACGCCAAATAGTCGCGATGATCTTGAACGGATCTCTACTCCTGGCCTTTCAGGCCAGTGCGCCGCATGGTGCTCACGCCGCAACCGAGGATGCGCGTATCGATTCCTACGTTTGTCCTGTGACAGTGGTGAATGGCGGCAAGGGCGGCATTTACGCCAACGACAGCCTCGCTGTCGTCTTATGGGATAAGAACGGATTTGTCTTTGCGCCTGGTGGCCCCGGCTTCATTGATCGAGATGGTGCACTTGGAATGAAGGTCGGGTGGGAACTTCGCAAGAGAGGCACGCTCTTTGTCACCGGGCGCCGATTGGATGGCCAAGCGCCTCCGGCACGGGCCTACATTACTGATAGCTACGATGACTACATTGGTGGCATGTCGCTCTACTTGGTATTTCCGACGCCCGGATGCTGGGAGATTACGGGGAGGATCGCAGACGGGAGCCTCACCTTCGTGACGCTCGTCGAGAAGATCGGAGACGGACCGTCTTGGAGGTTTGAGGGTCTCGATCGCGGATGGCGAGTGACGCAGTGAGCACGTTTCGCATGACGCCAAAGCCGATCTAGTTCCTTCCCCCGTTTACGGGGGAAGGTTAGGTAGGGGGCCTCTTAGTTTGTTCGATCGAGGCTCGTCTCAACCAAGAGGAAACCTCTCCTCTCATCCCATCTGAATCTTCAGCGAACCTCAGGCAGGCCGCCCACCACGCCGCGAGGTGACAAAAGAACCTGCCAAAGTTGAGCGCGTCGCGAGCGGAAGGCGGCGGCCGAGGACAGCAGCCAGAAATCCCACATGCGACGAAAGCGTTCGCCATATTTGTGCGCCAACTCGGGCCAACTGGCGCTGAAGCGCTTCTGCCATTCCATCAGTGTTCGATCGTAATCAGGGCCGAACGAATGCCAATCCTCGAACACGAAATATCTTTCCGCCGCGCGCGCAATCTGTTTGATTGAGGGCAGAAGCGAGTTCGGGAAAATATAGCGTTCGATCCAAGGATCCGTGGCTCGATGGGATGTGTTGCTGCCGATCGTGTGCAACAGAAACAAGCCATCGTCCGCAAGCAAGCTGCGCGCGTGCTTGAAATAGGCAGGATAGTTTCTCAATCCGACGTGCTCGAACATCCCGATCGAGAAAATGCGGTCGAACTTTCCAGTCAGCGCACGATAGTCCTGCAGCAATATCTCGACGGGCAATTGTTTGCAGCGTTCGATCGCGGCCGTCGCTTGGTTCTTCGAAACCGTGACTCCCGTGACGTGCACACCATATCTCTGCGCAGCGAATTGCGCAGCGCCGCCCCAGCCGCAGCCAATATCTAAGACATGCATGCCGCGCTCGAGGCGCAACTTGCGGCACACAAGATCGAGCTTGGCTTCTTGGGCCGCGTCCAAATCCTGCGCCGCTCGCCAGTATCCGCAGCTGTAAATCATTCGCGCATCGAGCATGCGCTCGTATAGATCGTCGCCGATGTCGTAATGTTGCTCGCCGACGCGAAACGCACGAACGGGAGACTGCCGATTGACGATATGCGTCTGCGCGGCCATCCAGAATCGGTGCATGGAGCGAAACTTTTGCTCAGCAGCGACACGAAACACGCGGAACAACATCTCATCCAGTGCTTCGCAGTCCCACTGCCCATCCATGTACGCCTCGCCAACACCGAGCGATCCCTTCCACAGCGCCCGCCGATAGAACGCGGTGTTCCGCACCTGGAGGTCCCAGGGGTTGGGGCCATCGATGACAATGCCCGTTCCCTCGAGCAGGGATTGGAAAGCATCTCGGTTCGGCGGCATTTCGTGTCCGGTGCTCTGATCTCGCTGGCAGAACGTTGCATCGGCTATCCGTGCCGTTTCTCGACCTTGCTTGCCATACCCCCTGGTGGGTCTAACGAACGTTTGACAGCCTGCTAAGTTCGCTTCGCCTTCAATACTACTTGCAGTTTCCCTATCAGAAAACGACCGCTCGCGAGCCCGTGGCGGTTCGGCGACAATGTCCGCGTGACTTCAAAACGCGGCTTCATCCTCCAGGCCAGTTATCGCCTGCAATCTCATCCGAACGGCGCTCGCCTCCCCGTCGTACATATATATGGAAAGCTGGAGGACGGGTCCACGTTCCTGGTCCGGGACGACCGGCAACGGCCGCACTTCTACATTCGCGAGCGAGATGCGAACACCGCTGCCGATCTGCGCGCTCCCGGCGCGCAATCGGCCGATAGGGTGACGTTTGCGCGCGAACCGGCCTGCCGCATCGAGGTAGATTCCCCATCGGACGTGCCTGCAGTACGCGATCGCCTCCACGCACATGGCATCGACACGTTCGAAGCGGATGTGCGATTCGCTTTGCGCTATCTCATTGAGCGCGGCATCAAAGGGGGCTGCGAAATCGCCGGCCCAGTCCAGCCGGGCAAAGGCATCGATTGGGTATTCGATAACCCAAACCTTTCCCCTGCTCACGTGCGGATCGATCCAAAGGTGCTCTCCTTCGACATCGAAACGGATGCGAAAGGCGAACGATTACTTGCCATCTCCCTGTTCGCGACCGGCATCGACGAAGTACTGATTGTGGACGGCAGTGGCCGGCCAATGCCCGAACGTGCGACTCGCTGCGAAAATGAATATGCGGCGCTGGATGCGTTTTGCGATCGCATCCGAACATTCGATCCTGATGTGATCACCGGCTGGAACACGATCGACTTCGACCTGACCGCTCTGCAACGCATCGCTCTGCGTCTGAATCATCCGTTCCAACTCGGCCGCGATGTGGGTGCACTGCGGATCAGAAAGGCGGAAGGTTACTTCGGCAGCGGCCAAGCGAACGCACCCGGTCGTTTAGCGTTAGACGGCATCGATCTGTTGCGCGGCGCCTTCATCAGAATGGACGACTACTCGCTCGATGCCGTGGCGCGCGAAGTCTTGGGCGAAGGTAAGGCTGTATCAGGCGACGTTCGCGATCGGATTGGCGAGATCATGCACAACTATCGGCACGATCTTCCCGCGTTCGCGCTGTACGCCCGCACCGATGCCCGTCTCGCCTTTCAGATCGTGGACAAGTTGAACCTGATCCCCCTCGCCTTCGCACGCAGCGAGCTTACCGGCATGACACCGGACCGCGTCGCGGCCAGCATTGCTTCGTTCGATTTCTTGTACCTCAGCGAACTCGAGCATCGCCGCATCGTTGCACCGACTGTGCGCTCCGACGACTCGCGCGTGCACGTTGCTCAGCAGGGCGGACACGTTTTGGAGCCGATTACGGGGTTGCACCCTAACGTTTGGGTATTCGACTTCAAGAGCCTGTATCCGAGCATCATTCGCACATTCAATATCGATCCGCTGTCCTATGTCGAAGACGGATCGTCGACGGAAGACCTGATCCAAACTCCAGGCGGTGCGTTTCGGCGCGAGCCAGCGATCCTGCCGCGCATGCTCGATGAGCTGTTCCCAAGGCGCGAAGCAGCGAAGAAGGCCGGGGATGATGTCGCGGCGAACGCAATCAAGATCCTCATGAACTCATTCTATGGCGTGCTTGGAACGCCGGCCTGCCGCTTCTACAACCCTGCACTGGCCAATTCGATTACCGGTACAGGCAGAGAGCTTTTGCTTTGGTCGAAGCAATGGTTCGAGACGAAGGGCTTCACCGTGCTTTATGGCGATACTGACAGCTTGTTCGTTTCTTCCGGTATGTCCGATGCGCAAGACGCGCTCGAAAACGGCCGCGGACTCGCCGCCACTCTTAATTCCGAGCTCGGCAGCTACATCGAGAATCGTTGGCGCGTTGCGAGCCGACTGGAGCTCAAGTTCGAGAAGCTGTATGTGAAGCTGTTCTTGCCGACTGCGCGACACAGCACTCGCGGCGCGAGCAAGCGTTACGCTGGTTTGCCTCATGGCAGCGACACCGTTCACTTCGTCGGCATGGAAGTGGTGCGCCGAGACTGGACGGCACTTGCGAAGCAAGTTCAACGAGAGCTCTATCTTCGATTGTTCAACGATGAGCCCGTGGACCTGTATCTATTCGATGTCGTCAAACAAGTGCGCAGCGGCAAACTCGATGAGGCACTTGTCTACCGCAAGAATCTGCGCAAAGGCGCGGAAGACTACACCGCAACGACACCGCCACACGTTGTCGCCGCCCGCAAGTCCACTCAAGCAACTGGCCGCCTCATTTCCTATGTCATGACTGCGGCCGGACCCGAACCTATCGACAACGTGCAACATCCGCTCGACCGCGAGCACTACGTGCTCAAGCAGATCAAACCGGTTGCTGAACCCGTACTGGCAACGCTAGGGCTGGAGTTCGAGCAAGTGATCGGGGATAGCAGGCAACTGGATTTGCTGGGTTGATGGTCGGGGTTGACAGTTGACGGTTGACGGTTGGCAGCCAGAAAGGACCGCCAATGGTGGTGGCTCGCCGTGGAACGAGACGTGACTCGCGATTCGTGATTCGCGGGTCGTAGGATATCCGCGACAATTTAGACACGCTGATGAGGAACATCGGAATGAAATCGCGCTCCCGACTCCTTGCGAGCCACGGACCACTACTCACGAACTTCTCTTCCTTGCGAGTCACTAGTCACTAGTCACGAATCACTTCCCCCGATGCAAATCTCCCTCGAGCACCCAAACCAACCTGAGATCGTGCGACTCATCGACGAGCTCGATGCCTATCAGAAGCCGCTCTATCCGGCGGAGAGTCATCACGGCATCGACATGGACGCGTTGTGCCAACCGAACGTTTTCTTTGCAGTCGTCCGCACCGAAGATGGAGAAGCCGTCGGCTGCGGCGCGGTTGTCATCACGCCCGAATACGGTGAGCTCAAGCGGATGTTCATTCGGCCAACACATCGCGGCAAAGGCTTGGCGAAGCAATTGCTGATCTTCTTGGAAAACCAAGCGCGCGCGAACGGATGCTCGCTGTTCACACTAGAGACCGGCATCCACCAGCCCGAAGCACTAGGCCTCTACGAGCGCTCCGGCTATGTGCGCCGCGAGCCATTTGGCGATTACACATACGATCCGATGAGTGTGTTTATGGAGAAAAGGGTGAAGGACGTGTAGAGGTGTAGAGGTGTAGAGGTCTAGACATGTAGAGGTGCGGAGATGCAAATATGTGGTGTAGACGTCAGATGGATCATGGGTGAAGTTTGTTGCGCCTTTCTGATCGCCAACGGCCAACTTGTCCACAGTCAACTACGCTCCTTCTATCTCTGATTCCCTCCCCTGCTTGCGGGGGAGGGTTAGGGAGGGGGCAGCCCGGCGGCACGCCTTCTGACGTTCACACATACACACCCTACACTCATCCACGTGCGCGCCTGTTCGCAGCCCGCGCCCTGCAACCTTTCTCCCTCTTCAACCGTTCGAGAACCGAT